>PBSM01000087.1 GCA_002726245.1 Planctomycetaceae bacterium
CCACCCTCGGTGATTTTGGCGAGCTTGACCGATCCGCGATACTGGAACACGCCTTGCAATCGCGGAAGGTCGATATCCCAGTCGCCGTTAACCCATGGAGTCCCGGTTTTTTGACCTTTTGTGAAGCGGGTTAACCCCCCGGATCGGATGCATTGAAATCTGGAACGGCTCCACAATCCTTCCAACCGCCCCAGAAGTGCCCATATTACCGACGTAGTCAGTGCCGGCCGCCTTCGCCCCGCCGCCGTTTCCAGATGTGTAACCTGGGTTCTGGTTAAAACGAATTGGGTCCATGTCATTGGATGGACAGAGGTGAACTGCAGAATACTCTGCCGGGCAGTCACGTTGACGCTGCCCTGATCGTTGTGGCTACCAAAGTCGATCCGGTCATACAAGTGCTGCTGTTCCAAGTACGGCAGCGCGTTGGCGATCCACGACCAATTCTTCATTTGGCTGTAGACGCGCGAACTACCTTGGTTGCCGTTCATCGGATTCCGAGGTTGACAGTCGCCACCCCAACACGCCAGAATTGCGTGTGCCCCTGGTACTGGTTCGTAATGACTTGAAGTTCGGCATTGCCACCTTCAACAACCTATCACGACTAACTTGGTTTGGTTGTGATGTTCGGGGCTGGTGGCTCCGCCCCGCTTGTCAGATCGTGCCTCCTAACCCGCGTCCATTCAAGCTTCTTAGCAATGAGGTTCCCGATGTCGCCCCAAGCTTCCCGCCGTGAGTTTCTTGCCGATTCGACGGCTGCCGTCGCAGCCGGCTCCTTGGTTGCTGGTCTGGGAGCCAACCGTGCCGTGCATGCCGCGGGAACCGATACGCTCAAGGTCGGGCTGATCGGCTGTGGCGGTCGCGGGACGAGTGCGGCAGGCAACGCAATGCGCGCGGACGAAAACGTGCAGATCACCGCACTGGCCGATGTGTTCCCTGACCGGATGGGACACGCGAAGAACATCCACGCCAAGGCCAAGCAATTTCAGGTTCCAGATGAACAGTGCTTCGTTGGCTTTGATGCGTACAAGGAGTTGATCGCGACCGACGTCGATGTTGTTCTCCTCTGCACTCCTCCGCATTTCCGGCCGATGCAGATTCGAGCCGCGATCGAAGCTGGGAAGCATGTGTTCTGCGAGAAGCCTGTCGCAGTTGATGCCACCGGCGTGAGAAGTGTGTTAGAGACGACCAAGCTTGCTAAAGAGAAGAACCTGACGATTGTGTCGGGCCTTTGCTGGCGTTACGACCTTGGTGTGCGGGCTACGATGGACCAGATCAAGAGCGGGGCGATCGGCGACATCGTCGCCATCCAAGAGAACTATCTCACCGGCACGCTGTGGCATCGTGGCCGCGAAGACGACTGGAGCGAGATGGAGTACCAGATGCGGAACTGGTTGTACTTCACTTGGCTTTCCGGCGATCACATTGTCGAGCAGCACATTCATAGCCTCGATAAAGCTCTTTGGCTGATGGACGACCAACCGCCGGCGAGTTGTGTTGGGCTCGGTGGCCGCCAGGTTCGCACCGATGAACCGTGGGGACACATCTACGATCACTTTGCCATTTGCTACGAGTGGGCGAATGGTGTTAAGACATTTGCGTACACTCGGCAGATGTCCGGCTGTAAGAACGATGTGGACGATTACGTACTGGGTTCGAAAGGCCGCGCGAAGATCCTGAAGCAGCAGATCGAAGGCGAGAAGGAATGGCGCTACCCGAAGGACGCCCCCAAGCCCAGCATGTACAACCAGGAACACAAGGAGTTGTTCGCCGGGATCCGCTCCGGCAACATCATCAATAATGGCGAGTACATGTGTTCTAGCACGCTGCTTGCCATCATGGGCCGCGAGGCTTGCTACACCGGCAAGTCGATCACTTGGGACGAGGCGATGAACTCCAAGCAAGATCTCACACCGGAGGCCTATGAGTGGGGAGAAGTCGCCGTTCCCGAGGTCGCGATGCCTGGCAAGACAAAGTTTGTGTAAGCGTTGCCATCACGCTCCGCGTGATGTAAGCGGAGCGGCGAATCAACTCGGTCTGGCACGTCTCGCTGAAATTGGTAGTCAATGTCTTGCGTAGTTCCGCATTTCCTCACGCGGAGCGTGAAGGCTACTATCCCATCCGAAGACGCGTTTCGATGCGGCGAATGGCGTCTTCGACGTTGCAGGCGGCTTGCCCAAGTTGAACCGTCGCACGGTCTGCAACCCAGCCACTGACTTTCCTCTCGGCGGAGATAACCGTACTGTGGCTCCGCCGCCCGAAATACTCGCTGATCTCTGAGAACGCAGCACGCGTGTACTTTCTCGCCAGCCACATTGCCAGCATGCGCGGATGACTGCTGGCCTTCGTCTTACGGCCGTCGTGAAGTGAGCGAGCTTCAAGGCCAAACGTCTCGCAAATCGCACGCTCGATATCGGGCAGCCGGACGATGCGGTGCATGGCGCGAAAGAGATCTTGCAAACTTGCTTTGGCAAGTTCCAACGTGATCGCTCGCCCATGTGCCTCACTCGTGGCATCGAGCCGGTTGATGGCACCTTCCACTTGTCGGGCATCGCCTCCCAACTCGCCGGCGACCAGTCGCAATACCTCGTCGGGGATCGGTCTGCGACAACGCGGCGCGAACCCCCTGGCAATGCCAAGTCGTGTTTCAAAGTCGGCTGGTTCGATCGCACAGACCAACCCACCCGAGACCCGCGTGATAAGTTCCGGTCCCAAGTTCGTCAGATCGCTCGGAGGACGATCCGCGGTTAAGACCAACTGCTTACCTTTGCGCATTAGCGAGTCGATCGTATGTTGCAACTCGACAAGCGTCGCCCGCTTACCCGCAAAGAACTGAATGTCATCGATGGCGAGGACATCCACTTCGCGACACTTGCGGCGAAAGCTCGGCAGGCCGCTGCCTTGTAAAGCCTCCAGAAACATGCTTGTAAACTGCTCGGATGATAAGGATACGACTCGCCGGACGCCGAGCGATTGCCGCGTCGTTTGACAGATCGCCTCGGCTAGATGAGTTTTGCCACAACCAGGCGGTCCGTAGAGGAAGAGCGGTGTCATCCTGCCGGGCCGCTCGCAGATTGATTGAGCCGCAGTGACCGCAACGCGATTGCCCGCACCGTGGACGAAACTGTCCAGCGTTTTGGCTGCAGTCGTTGAACGCTTTGGTCGTGTGGGGCGCTCCGACAGCGGAGACTCTTCGACAGGAAGCTCGGGCAGCAGGCTGAGCTGTCGCGGAGATGCGTTGGTGGTCTTGCAGCGATGGCTAGGTTGCTTCTTCTCAATCTCGCGGACGTCATAATCAACGGAAGTCCCTGGCTCGAACAGGTGATCCGCCGCTACGGCGATCTCGCCGCGAAACTGCTTGCGAAGGCGATCGAGAACGAACTGATCAGGAGCGCAGACGAGCAGGCCGCTGCTGGTCAGCTCGAACCGGACTTGCTCACCAAACCACAGATCAAAGCGTTCCTGCCCGATCTGGTCGGTCAGCTGTTTCCGTAAGGCGGCGACGACTTCCTGTGCGTCCCTGGTCACTTCCTGTTCGTCCTTCATGCGCCACACCGAAGTCGCGTCTTCCAAGACGCAATCCAAGCCCGAAACGGGCGCCGGATACCGGTAGGGATAGCAGCGCAAAGCTGAGGGGAATAAAGACTTGTACCGAATGAATCGGGCTAAGTCTCTCTTAATCAGTCATAAACGTGTGGGCTGATTCTACGCCTGCTAGCACGCGTGTCAAACGGCTTGACGGGACGTAAACAGAACTTTTTTCTGACGCTGCCAGATCCTTCGAGATTTGCGAGAGAAGAACGCCGATTCGCTGACCGCCGGCTGAACATTCAGCTCCGCAGCGCGGTGGAAAACTTGTCGTGAGCCGTAGCCGTGCAGGAGCCAAGGAGCCGAGAATCTCAGGCTTCCGGTAAGTTTGCTGCAGATGAAAAGCTCTTCAATAGCACCGCGCGGCGGAACCACTCCACGAACCCAGCTTCGACATACGCCACGATTGCCGGATCATTGGAGGCATCGACTGCCAGCACCAACCGCTCCCGCCGCGCCCTGCGGGCGAGGGTCTGGGCGTGGGCCGTCACGTCCGCTCCAAAGCCGTTTCCGCGTGCTTCAGGCACAATCCCCATGTAAACGAGCTCGCACTGCTGCAACTCAGGGTGGTCGGCCAGCAAGAGACACCCCACATCCTTACCGTTCGCCCGCACGAACAGCCAGCGTTCGGGCGCGAATTCGCCTGTCTGCTGATATCCATCCAGCACGTCGTTGATGTCGCGTTTGCCGTCCAAGGCAGGGACGTCCAGAGAGCCGACATAGGTGCGTTCGACCAAACCTTCGAGCCGTAGTCGCTGATCTTCGCGGAAAGGCTCGAAATCTAGCTCACCGCTCGAATCCTCGGCACGCTCCCGTCCCACGACGCTTACCAAATACAGCAAGTCGGCAGCATGTTCATAGCCGCAGCGAATGAGCCTTCGAGCGTCAGCATCTTCGATGTTGGGGAGCAAGGTTTGGGCGATCTGCACACCCTTCGCAGCTAACTCGATGTCAAGTTCCTCTTGAAGCCGGTCGGTAAGCTCCTCGAATCGATCGTCGATCACGCGGGGTGGCCAGATCAACGCCGTTTGCCCCGGGAGCCGCTGTCCCCAGCCGGCTCCAACGACGTTTGGGCCATCGGTTGCTGCGAGCAGCGTACTAAACGGATCCGCTTGATCTCGGGTGGAGGCAATGATCGCTTTCAATCTTCCGGCCTTCTCGTCAGGCGGCTCCTGCGAGATGAGCAGCGAGAGAGCCATCGCCTGCAAGTTCGGCGGGACTGGCCCGTAGTCGATGGAGCTGAAATCGCCTGACATGAGTGGCAGCATAGCGGAAAAACTCGTACCGCAGCGAGCCGAGTTGTCGTGGACTGCTATAATGAGACTTGCCAGCATCTTTTCCGACCAGTTCCCGCCAGGAGTTCTCAAATGCGACTTATCCGCACTTCGCTCGTGGTTGCCGCCATTTGCTGTTGCTTCAATGACTCGGTCTCAGCGCAAAGCCTGTTGAATCGCCTTGAGAGGACCCTGACCGAGCAGAACGGTGCGGAAGCACTTCCCGCTCCAAGCAGGACTAATCGAGACGCTCGGGTCACCGGGTATCCATCGCTCGGTGTCACTGTTGATCCGGTGAGCGATGCCGCCGTCCGTGAGCGGAATCTCCGCGTTCGCAGCGGCGCGATGATCACTGCCATCGTTCAAGGCTCTCCGGCGGATCGAGCTGGCTTGCCGCTCGGAGCCGTCATCGTGGCGTTCGACGGCGAGCGGATCGATGGACCGAAGGATCTCGTCGCCGCCGTGCGCTCCGCTCAGACGAATCGGCCGAACGAAGTTTCGTACTATGACGGGCCAAGACTCTTCCGGAAACGAATTCAGTTATTACCGGGCGACATGTCGGTGCCAGCCCAGCCCCCCATTGCCACTCCGCAAACACAGCCCACGCATCGGCAGCCACCGTCGTTGTTAGAGCAACAACTGGGAGAGCGAGGAAGACGCCCGGTCCTCGGGCAAGTTGGCCGCATCCTCGACAACTTGGTTGCTCCGGCGGGTGGCGAGGTTCCACTCTTGCCTCCGGCACCCGTTGCGAATGAGATCGCGGAGTTGCGGCAGCAGATCGCTTTGCTTCAGCAACAGCTTGCGGCAATGCAACAGCAGATGGCGCGATTGGAGAAGAAGCTGAAAGTGGCTGAGCCTATTGAGGCGAAGGAGCCGGCTAAAGAAGATGGCAGCGAAGACGATTCGCCGTTCTGAACCAACGGCCTCGAGTCGGTTGCCCTTGCGTTTACCAGCGATTGGTTAGCTGGTCGTGATTCAGCATCTCTTGCGCGGCTGCGCTCGATCCGAAACCGGCGCGAGGTTGGTTGATTTCTAACGCGATCTGAAGGCTCGCGTGCGGCGAATTGGCACGTACGACCGGCGCGTGAGAAACACGGAGCACACTAGTTGGCTTGCCGTTCCACTTCGATACGTACATCCCCGCCCCGAGCGCGGATTCGGCTCGTAGCTTGAATTGCTTGGTGACGATATCGACCAATTGGCTGTCGTCTCCAGTGTGCCCGTGGAGCGTGATGCGACGGACCTGCTGCTGCTTATCAAAGTAATAAGTCAGCGACCCGGTGACGGAAGTGACGTCGGTGCCGGTGACGAGCGGAACGCGCAGCCCTTCCAAGTCGCTCTCGGAAAGGATTGTCGAGACGCGGCCCCAGTGTTGCATGACCCAACGTGGAGACACGTCGAAACGCAGGATCTCATTCAGCCGATGCACTTCGCCGGTTAGCGCCGGGCCAGATGCGTCTGATGCGGTTGGGATTGAGGTCTGAGGCGTGAAGGTTGATCCGTCGTAAGCCGAGACGGTGTCCCCGCTTTGCCCGACGGAACCGAAGCTGCTCTGCAGATCGCTCCACTTCGCTTGGACAGTGTTGGCGACCTGCGGGTTGAACCATGCATAGGGGATGGCAATGGCTGCCGCAAACATGATTGCCAGACGAATTGATTTCCCAATCATTCCAGGATCTCCAGGAGCGAACTCGGCTCATTGAGTTAGATCGGTTGCCGGTGGGCGGGACTTGCGATCATCGACGACCGTCGAAGCAGCTTGCCCAGGGGGACGCACCCGTAAGTTGGGCATGTCTGGAATGATCCTCATGCGTTTGTCCCCTCTCCCTGTGGGAGAGGGTTAGGGAGAGGGAGCCAGCTTCGCGCACTATGCGGAGCCGAACATCTCTTCCAATTCATCTTGCGAAACGCAAAGCAGAGCCGCCGCGTACTCTTCGGCCGAGTAGTAGGTGTCGCGTTCGTGGCCGAGTTCTAATCCTAACGATTCCATCATCCCTTCCGCCTTTTCGGGTGGATAGCGTCGCTCGATGTGACGCAGGAAATGGGTGAACTCCGGATCGCCCGCGGCGTTGAAGACGCTGTCCCAGCGTTTGATCAAGTGGTGCGGGTTGTGCGTCAGTATTCGCTGGCGACAATAAGCAGCGATCCGCGGCAAATCGTTTCGGGCGGCCAGCACCGCGGCAATGAGCAGCAGCCGATCACGAACGTGTAGTCGTTGCCTGGCTTCGCTCGCTCGTGCGAGATGGAGATACATCGCCAGACGATCGACTGGTTCAAACATGCTTTCATCATCCCCTGCGCGAGACCATCTGCCAAGTGTCAAATCCTCCACTTGATGATTACCGCTGGCTTGTTAGTTCTACTGCTGAGCCGTTTCTCGCGTCAGCAACCGCATGGAGCGGCTCGTTGGTCGCACTCACCAAGCAGTTGAGAAAGAACCTTTCGGCTGACCGGACGCATCTCATTTTGGAACAGATCGAGTTGCGGAAGCGAGCGGTCGCCAAGTTTCGGGCCGCGGAACGGATGTTTTTCACAAGGCAGTTGCTGGAGCAAGCTACCGATGAGCGGATCGCGGAGTACAAGGCAAAACGCTTCGCGGCCGGTGACCGCGTCGCAGATCTGTGTTGCGGAATCGGCGGCGATTTGCTGACGCTCTGCCATCGCGGGCCGTGCCTTGCGGTCGATCGCGATCCAGTCGCGTTGCTGTTGGCCGAGGTTAATTGCCAGTATTCGGGTGGCGAAGTCCAATGCGAGATATCGGACGTTCAGGACGTCATGGAGACTCTAGATGTTGCTGCCTGGCATATCGATCCTGATCGACGCAGTTCCGGGACTCGCACGTCGCGTGTCGAGTTTGCCGATCCGGGACGCGAGACTCTCATGTGCTTAATCAAACGCCAAGACTCCGGAGCGATCAAGCTGGCACCTGCCGCCGAGTTGGACCACGAGTTGGCAGATGAAGCCGAGTTGGAATGGATTAGCAGTCGGCGAGAATGCCGACAGCAAGTCGCTTGGCTTGGCAAGTTGGCTCAGCAGGCGGGCATGCACACGGCGACATCGATCGACCGCCGCGGCGAAGCGACTTCCTTCACTGGCATGCCACGCGCAGGCTGTGCGATCGCGAAGCCCTCCCGCTATCTCTTTGATCCCGATCCTGCGCTTGTCGCGGCTCGACTGGTTGGAGCGGTGGCAAATGCATTCGACTTGGCAGCCGTCTCAACGGGAGCGAGCTACCTCACCGGCGAGTCGCTTGTCCATCACTCGCTGCTTACTCCGTTCGAAATAGAAGAGGTGCTGCCTCTGGATACGAAACGCCTCCGTGCGATGCTGCGAGACAAAGAGATTGGCCGCTTGGAGATCAAGGTTCGCGGCGTGCAAGTGAAGCCGGAAGAGTTGCGGATACAAATCCAATCTCGCGGCGATCAGAAGGCGACCATCCTGGTCTTCCAGTCAGAAGGTTCAACGTGTGTGGCGTTGGCTCATCGTTTGACGAGGAGCACGTAGCGGTTGGAATGGCGTTACAAACAGATCATACTACTCGCGTTCGATTTCACGTCACTAAAGCACTTGTTTAACCGCAAGCCAGAGAATCCTATGAGCCGAAATCTGTTCTACTTGTTGGCCATCGCCGTGTTCACTGGCCCATCGGCCAGCAAATCCGCGCCGCCAAACATCGTCTTCATCCTCGCCGACGACATGGGATATGGAGACGTTCAGGCTTTGAATCCGCAGTCAACGATTCCAACGCCCAATCTGAATCGACTCGCTGCGGAAGGAATGACCTTCACGGACGCACACACGCCATCGGCGGTTTGTACACCAACTCGATACGGCTTCTTGACTGGTCGCTATTGCTGGCGGAGCCGGCTGAAGCGAGGCGTTCTGAATGGCTACAGCGATCCGCTGATCGAGACCGATCGACCGACCATTGCTTCGTTCCTGAAGTCGCAAGGGTACTCGACCGGCATTGTCGGCAAGTGGCATTTAGGGCTCGGCTGGGTTCGAACGGGCGGCGAAAAGGAGATCGACTTTACGAAGCCTGTCACACATGGACCGAATACGCTCGGCTTCGATCATTCTTACATCATTCCAGCGTCGCTTGATTTCCCGCCGTACGTCTACTTACAGAATCATCGCGTCACGGAGCCGGATGCGGTTGACCAAGCGAAGGTATCCTTTCCTGCCTTTCTTCGTGAAGGACAGCGCGCGAAGGATCTAGTGATGGCAGATGTGCTTGATCATCTCGTCATGCAAGCCTCGTCGTTCATTTCACGCGGTACAAAGGATGATCGACCCTTCTTTCTTTACATGCCGCTGACCGCGCCGCACAAACCGGTCTTGCCGCATCCCAGGTTCCGTGGCAAGACGGGACTCGGCCCGTACGGGGACTTTGTTGCTCAAGTTGATGCGACCGTGAGCGGCGTGTTGCAAGCGATCGATAAGGCCGGCGTGAAAGAGAACACGCTTGTGATTTACACCAGCGACAACGGTTCGTTTATGCATCGTCGCGACAACTCAGACGAACCAGACCACACGGTCGATGAGACGGTGCAAGCTTATGATTCGCAGAACCACACCGCCAACTATCTGTTTCGCGGAACGAAAGCCGACATCTGGGAAGCCGGGCATCACGTTCCCTTCTTCGCCCGCTGGCCCGGCAAAGTCAAAGCGGGCTCAAAGTGCGAAGCAACGTTGTGCTTGACGGATGTCTTTGCAACTGCCGCTGACATCATCGAACGCGAACGGTCGAACAAGGCCGCGCCGGATAGTTTTAGCTTTCTGCCAGCGCTCCAAGGCGAAGAATGGGTTAGGCCGACACCGGTGATTCACCATTCGTCGGGAGGCATGTTCGCGATCCGTGTTGGCGATTGGAAGCTCGTCGCCGGCAACGGCTCGGGCGGACGGCAAGCACCCAGAGGTAAGCCTTTTCAGAAGCCGTACGGGTTGTTCAATTTGAACGAGGATATTGCCGAGACGACGAACCAGATCGATCAGCACGAAGATGTGGCTGCGGATCTGGAAGCGGCTCTGGAGAAGATACGCCAGGACTAGGCGGTGTCCTATCGCGGCGAAATTAAAGTAGCCATCACGCTCCGCGTGATGTAAGCGGCGCGGCGAACCGACGTTGGCTTGTAGGTCAAGGTGAATGGTGATTCAGCTCTGGCAGCGATTCCGCTTTTCCTCACGCGGAGCGTGAGGGCTACTTTATTAGATGTAATACATGTTCTCGGCGCGGCCGCTTGCTCGCTCGACGAGTTCGGCGAAGGTGACGGATTCAAGCATATCACTTTGAACCGCCGCGACGTTCTGCCAAGTTTCCATTAAGGCACGCGACGGGCTTGTTTCTCGCTCGAGACTGCTGACAGGTTCAGTTGATTGTCCATCGCTCACGGCCATGACTTCGCCGAGTGTGATTTCGTCGGGTGGCTTCACGAGTTGATAGCCGCCTGAAGCGCCGCGCGTACTACCAACGATCCCGGCCGACTTCAACTGCAGCAGGATCTGTACAAGGAAGCGCGAGGGAATGCCGTTAGCATCGGCGATATCACGGATTCGAACAGGCTTACCCGAACCGTAGCGTGCGGCGAGTTCCAGTACGGCGATGCAAGCATATTCGGTTTTGGCGGAGATGTTCATGACTCGTCGGGCAAGCGGAGCTACTCGTCATCATCCAGTGAGTGCAAGCCGCATTCGGTCTTCGCAAAACCACTCCATCGTCCTGCCCTTTCGTCTTCGCCGAACAAGACAGCACGTGTGCACGGCCAGCAGCCGATGCTTGTGTAGCCCTGGTCGTGGAGTGGGTTGTATGGAATGTCGTGATCGGTGATCAACTTCCAAACGTCTTTCTTCGTCCAATTCGCGAGAGGGCTAACCTTGACTAAGCCAAACTTCTTATCCCAGCCAACGATTGGAGTCTTTGCGCGGTCGGGGCTTTGGTCGCGACGAATGGCACTTGCCCAAGCGGTTGCCCCTTTTATGGCCTCGCGCAGCACTTTCAGTTTGCGATCCGCGCAGCATTGGTCAGGCTGCGTCTTGTAGAGTGGACCGCCGTGCGACGCCTCATATTGCTCGACCGACAACTCTGGACGCTTGTACTCGACTTCGATTCCGTAACGATCTTTGACCTGTTCACGCAGTTCTAAAGTCTCTTGGAACTGATAGCCAGTTTCGAGATTGAAGATCGGCGTGTCGGGAGCGATGTCAGCCAACATGTGAATGATCGTCATGCCTTCGGGACCGAAGGCTGTCGCCATCGTGAAGTCCGGTGCGAAACGCCCGGCCGCCCAGCGGAGGATGTCTTGCGGGGTTGCAGTCTCAAGTTCCGCACTCTTCGCTGCCAACTCGGACAAGAACTCCGGCGTTGGGGCAACTTTCACGTCCGCCTGTTCGTTCACCTTGTCCGCCGATATCAATCGAAGTGGAATGGTGGCGGGACGATTCGAGGCTTCGGCGGCTTTTACGGCTGCGGTGCTCATGAGTTAAGTCTTCACCCGAGAGGGAGTTGAGACCGATGTTGACGGGCTTAATTGGAATGTTACTAATGTTGACTAACAAAGTCAAGTATCGACTCGCTCTTCCGTCTTAATCGGTCCAACTGCTCCAGGGCTATAGCCTGTATTGGTTGTCAGAGTACCCAGGACGGTGATAGCGAAGCGCAACTCGTGTGTTCGTAAGGATCTGTGCAGTGCCGAGGACCCTTGACGCAAGCTCGTCGTGTGGGCAATATGCGCGTCTTGTTTTGCTAGCAGTTGGTTGGTGCATGCTTCAAGAGAGAAACATGGGGAACGTTGAGAAGGTTTATTTGGCGATCGACTTAGGGGCGTCGGGGGGTCGCGTATTGGCCGGGCTCTTCGATGGTAGCCGGCTGACACTCGAGGAAATGCACCGGTTCGAGAACGGCCCTGTGCGCGCGGACGGTCGGATGTATTGGGATCTGCTTGGCTTGTGGCAGCAAATTCAAAACGGTTTGCGCGCCGCGGGGGACAAGTTCGGCGATCGTATCGTTAGCGTCGGCGTAGACACGTGGGGAGTCGACTACGGGTTGCTCGGCCCGGGAGACGAGTTGCTTGGCAACCCGTATTGTTATCGCGATCCGCGTACGAACGACATGATGGAGAAGGCATTCGGAGCGGTCAGTCGCGAAGAGATTTTCGCTGAAACGGGCCTACAGTTCATGCAGTTCAATACGCTGTATCAATTGCTGGCGATGAAGGAACAGAGTCCGGCGTTGCTTGACTCGGCGCATTCGTTCCTCATGATCCCCGACCTCTTTCATTGGTTGCTCACGGGCGAGAAGGCGAACGAATTCACAAACGCTTCAACAACACAATTCCATAATCCAGTAACCAACCAGTGGTCGGAGGCGTTATTCGATCGCTTCGGCTTGCCGAAGCAGATTTTGGGTGAAGTTTTAGCGCCCGGGTCACGACTAGGGAACTTACGACAAGATGTTGCCGGGGCAACGGGGTTGAAGAACGTTGCTGTCGTGCTTCCGGGAACACACGATACCGCCAGCGCCGTCATGTCGGTGCCGGCTGCAGGTGAAGTCCAGGAACATCCCAACTGGTGTTATATCAGCAGCGGCACTTGGTCGTTGATGGGAGCCGAGACGCCTGCTCCAGTGATCAACGAGAAGTGCTCCGACTTGAACTTTACGAACGAAGGGGGCGTTGGCGGGACGACTCGGCTGTTGAAGAACATCGCCGGGTTATGGTTGTTGCAAGAGTGTCGCCGCATTTGGTGTCAGGATGGTCACGATATGAGTTGGGAGGGCATGGTGGATCGCGCTGAGTCGGCGAAGCCATTGGTGAGCCTGATCAATCCCGACGCATCGGACTTCATCGCGCCGCAGAAGATGCCGATGGCGATTCGCAAGTTTTGCGATGATTCTGGCCAGCCGGTTCCGGGGAGCGAAGGCGACGTTATCCGTTGCGGTCTCGAAAGCCTGGCGCTGCGTTACCGTATGGTTTTGAATTGGACCGAGGATCTAACGAGCGGAAAGATCGACACCGTGCACATTGTGGGAGGCGGCACGCAGAATCGCTTGTTGTGCCAAATGACGGCGGACGCTTGTAACCGGCAGGTTGTGGCAGGCCCGATCGAGGCAACTGCGATCGGCAACGTCATGATGCAGGTCTTGTCGTCGGGCGAAGTCCGCTCCGTGCAGGAAGCCCGCGAAGCCATACGCAACAGTTTCAGCGTCGAAGAATACGCGCCAAAGAATCCACAACCGTGGGACGAGGCATTTGAGAGGTTCAGCCAACTTGTTTGATATCGTTTCGCGTGCGACTGGGTTATGCATAAACCGCTGATGGACGCTGACAGAACGCTGATAAGAGGGGAGCAACAAGAGAGCAGGTAACGAAAGTGCCGTTTTGCCCCCGGGAAAGGGTCCGCATCCTTACTCCTTCTTCATTAGCGTCCTGTCAGCGTCCATTAGCGGTGCCCCTCCCCTTTCTGCTGGGATCGTTTCTTTCCTTCGGATTGATTTCATAGGCATCGCCGACAGGTGTTCGTCGGTTAAAGTTAAACGAAGAGATGGTGATAGGAGCATTAACGACGATGAAAGTTGGACTCGCCGGTATCGGTTTCATGGGTTGGATTCACTACCTCGCGTACCAGAAGGTGCGTGGGGTGAAGATCGCGGCCTTGTGTTCGCGAGACAAAAAGAAACTGGCAGGCGATTGGCGAGGCATTCAAGGCAACTTCGGACCGCCGGGGGAGAAGGTTGATGTTGCCGGGATGAGTATTTACTCGAACATCGATGATCTCATCAACGATCCTGATATCGATCTCATCGACAACTGCCTTCCGCCACATATGCATGCGGATGTTTCAATTCGAGCGTTGAAGGCCGGTAAGCACGTGTTTGTTGAGAAGCCGATGGCATTGACCGCGGCCGAATGCAAGCGGATGGTGGCGGCTGCCGAGAAGTCCGGCAAGCAGGTGCTCGTCGGTCACGTGTTGCCGTTCTTTCCGGAGTATGCCTATGCCCGCAAGGTGATCGATAGCGGCAAGTACGGCAAGGTGATCGGTGGCAGCTTCAAGCGTGTGATCTCTGACCCGCTATGGCTCAAAGACTTCTATGATCCTGCGCGTGTCGGCGGCCCGCTCGTTGACCTGCATGTTCATGACGCTCACTTCATTCGACTGCTGTTTGGCATGCCGAAAGCGGTGATCAGCCAGGGTCGTATGCGAGGCGATGCCGTCGAGTATTGCAACACGCTTTTTCAGTTCGCCGATCCCAAGCTGACCGTATCAGCAACGAGTGGCGTCATCAATCAGCAAGGCCGTCCCTTCACACATGCCTATGAGATCCATCTGGAGAAAGCGACGTTCCAATTCGATTTCGCGGCGTACACCGACGCTGCCGAGCTTGCGCCATTGAAGGTACTTATCAGCAAGAGCAAAGTCCTGCGTCCCGACCTTGGCGATGGCGATCCCGTCCGAGGATTCGAGGCTGAGATCAAGGAAGTCGCTGCTTGCATTAAGTCCGGAAAGCCTTCCCAGATTCTCTCAGGCGAACTGGCTCGTGATGCGATCGTCCTGTGCCACAAACAGTCAGAGTCGGTGAAGAAGGGCCGAGCCGTCAAAGTGTGACGCCGCTGCGGCAGGGCTTTTCATTTATGACGCGTTACACGATCCTGACGGAATCCGGGCCAGCAGCGGCCGGGGAGACACAACAGAGACACTCGTCCTTAGAGCGATCCGAGCATGGCTCGCAGGATCGCATCTTCCGTGACGACGCCCAGCAACCGGCCGGCTTGATTCGTAATGGCCACTACCTGCCGATGATGCTCAACCATTTGCCCGGCAGCCTTACTGCGACGATCGCCAGGCCGAATTGTGGGTGCTGTCCCAGCCAATTCCAAGAGAGTGCGAGGCCCGCTCATCTCGACTTCCTCGCCAAAGCTCTGCACGACCGTATCCCGCAACTTTGCCATCAGCAAGTCTCGGCGTGACACAACTCCGAGCGGAAGATCACCGCGCACCACGCAGACATGACCTTGGCTAACCATCCGCATCATGATGGCAGCCTCGTCAAGCGTACCGTCGCAATCGATGGTCTCACCCGCCGGCTGCATTGTCTCCATCGGCGATTCGCGACTGCAAGGCAGGTTCGAGTACCAAAACTCGCGTAACAAATCGCTCGTCGTGATCAATCCGATCAGGCGCCCATCATCCAGGACGGGGAGCGAGTGGATTCCATGTTCAAGGAACAACTTAATGACGCTCGTCAGATACTCTTCCTGAACAACCGAAACGACGCGCTGCGACATGATGTCCGCGACGGAACTGTCTCGCCATGCATCCCAGCCCGCGGAGAATTGGGCGATCACCGCATGCGCTTGTATCGCACGCACGAGGTCGCTATTGGAGAGCATTCCCACAAGGGCGGCGCTCGTCGTCGATGACAGGCCAGTGGTGGAAACTCGCACTGCCAAGCATATCCAATAGCTCACCACACGTCGTGTCGGCCGTAATGGCGCACGGGTTGTAGGTGATGATGGTCGTTAGGTCTGCCTGCAGCATCGTACCGGGCCGTCGAATCTTCGTGAAAGGAGCTATTTCGGGGGACGCGCAATCCCTTACGCAACCCTAGTACAGAAATAGTCGAACCGAATCCCATACGCCCGGACGGCACACTGCTGAACATGAGTTTCGTGACAAAGTGTAGCGGTTGTAACAGCTATCGGGCTCCGGTGACGAGTCTTCAAGTCCCATCAGCCAGAACAGACCGTGCCAGACGCGAGCGGTCAGAGAGATCTGTCGATGACTTATTGAAACCGCCTTTTCCAACTGGGAGTTACTACAGCCATGAATATGCTTTTCGTCGCACTGACTGCATCCATCGTTGGCGCGCCCATCGCACCCGACGAGGTCGAGCGTCAGAACACCGTTTTTCAAAATCTGTGGGAAACGGACTTTGTGTGGAAGTTTGACGATTTGCCGGAAAAAGGTGGGGTCAAAGAATCGCGTGTGCCTTATTCAGGTTATATTTATCCCGACCGCCAGGGTGGCACATCATCAGTCACTTGGAAATATGATCGCGCGTACAATCGTGGTCGTGGCTCGGCCACAGGTTGGGAGAAAAGCGATTCTTCACAAAAGGAAGTCGTTCCGGGCTTGTTCGGACGTCGCTCGATCTTCAGTCGCAACCGAACTCCCGATTGGTACGGACATTGCAACGGTTGGGCCGCCGCGTCAATTCGCCACGCTGAGCCGGTCAACAATGTGACTCGCAACGGAGTGACGTTCACGCCGTCCGATATCAAAGGCCTGTTGGCGGAGATCTACATCTACAATCAACACGACGTTCTCGCGGGTGCGAATCAACGACGTGTCAATCCTGCTGTCTTCCACGCTATCATTGCGAACTGGCTCGGACGCGGAGACCATCCACTCGGAATGGAATCTGACCCTAGCGAGGAGAAGTGGAACTATCCCGTCTACGCCTATTCGACATCACACGCCAAGATCGACGACCGTAATGTCGAAGTCAAAATGAACATCGCTTATGCCAAGGATAGCAATGGCGAATGGGACGAGAGCCCGCGTATCAAGAACATAAAGTACTTCCACTATCGGTTGAGCTTGAACAACGCAGGTGACATCACGGGCGGTTACTTTTATCGTGACAGCTCGGTCATCGACATGCTTTGGGTACCACGACGTCCAGTGCAACCCAGCCAGCCTGGAAACGAAGCCGGCAATCCTTACATCGACGTCGATAAAGTTCTGGCGATTTGGCGAGACTCGGTTCCAGAGGAAACTCGCAAGCAGTGGCTTGTCGTTGATCCGGCTCCAGAAGACCGTGTCGCACTCGACGCAGAGGTGAACGTCTCGACCGAGACGACGGAAGGCGAAGCCGACACGGTTGACGGTTCTGAAACGACGGAAGCTGAAGAGACTGTTGAATCCACTCCAACCGAACAAGTTGAAGGTGAATCGACGGAATCGGAAGCCGTTCCGACGACCGAGCCAACATCTGCGGAGACCGAAGAAGCAGAAGCGACTGTTGAGGAAGCTTCAGATGCAGACGTGACCGACTCGGAAGGCGACGACATCGCCCCGAACGTCGAAGATGACACCAACGTCGAACAGGCGGCCGAGGAAAGCGTTATCGACGAAGCTGACGTCGATTCGCTTGAATTCGACTAACTAACTTCGATAAGTCGGAGTTCCGGTTTCGGCGAGTAATCCGTCCGAAGCCGCACTCTGGCGCACAATCATTTGACTGCTGACTCACTCTTAACCCCGGCCTGAATCGGCCGGGGTTAAGTTGTTTATGAGGTTCGTCGCTACGAATCCTCGTCCTTCAGCTCTTGCTTGAGCAGTCGTAGCCTCTCTGCTTCGGGAAGGGCTTTGTAATATGGATCAAGCGGAAAGCAGCCGGACACGATTCCGTTGCGAGGAGCTGTTGTGCAGTCACTGAACGTACGGCACACCGACTTGCGACGAGGTGTTCGACCGGCGAGTGAGTCCGCCGGCAGATCAGGATAGGAGAGCACCATTCTGCCAAGACCGACGAGCGCGATCCAGCCCTGCCGCACAACCGCTTGAGCGACGTGCGGCAGGTAGTCTTGCAGATAAGAATAACCGCTGCCAACCATCGGGAGATCGGGGAAGGCTTGTTGGCATTGCCTGGCCGCATCGATTTGCCGCGCGACTCCGACGAGCGGATCTTCGGGTGGCAAGTAGCCATCGCTGGGCGGGAAGATCGCGGGGCGTTGCATGTGCGGATTGTAGTACGGGCTGCCCGCCGAGACGTTGATTGCAGCTACGCCTAGCTGCCGCAGTTCGTCGATCAGTTGTAGCGGCTCCGTCAAATCCGCCTGCATCGGATCATCGGCATCGGTACCGAAGCCGAATTCGTAGGGGAGCAACTTCTCGAAGTCCATCGCTTGCCCGACATCGCGGCTTGTCTTGAACGGAGGCATATCGAAGACGCTGAGTCGGACGACAACTGTTAGCTGTGGGCACTCGTCGCGAATACGTCCAATGATCGTTCGCAGCAGACGTGTTCGTCCGTCAAAATCTCCGCCGAACTTACCGGATCGATGGCGAGCGCTGAGGAATTCGTGCAACAAGTAGCCGTGACACGACTTGATATCGACAAAGCGAAAACCGACGTCGCTGGCCAAACCTGCTGCGGCCACGTAGGCATCGATGAGTTGCTCGATGTCGTCGTCCGTCCACACCACGGCATCGTCGTCCGCCGCAATGCCGAACTTCTCATCAAGCAGCGGGTGGTGATAGGCGATGCGAGGTTCTAGCGCCTTCGAATTCGGTTGGCAGAATCGGCCTGAGTGCGTGAGCTGCAAGCCGACGAGCAAGTCGTCTGTGTTCCCGAAACTCTCCGTGTGTGCTTCGAGCAACGTGTCCAACAACTGCTTGAGGCCGGCACGGTTCTCGGGAACGGCCAGTGTCTGATTTGGATTCGCACGGCCGTCTGGCTGGACGGCTGCAGCCTCGCCGCCCCAGATCAGTTTGGCTCCGCTTAAGCCGAAGTTGCGCCATCGGCGCAGCGTCAGTTCGGAAGGCGAACCATCGCCGTTCGCGTCCCAGCCCTCCATCGGATGGATGCACCAGCGATTCCCCACCGTGTGCGGTCCAATGGTGATCGGTGCAGCCAGCGGCGACTCGGATGCAGGTAACACATGATCGTCGATTGGAAGATGAAGCCCGAGCTCCGCGAGACGTTCTTTGAACGCCGCGACATCCCTCAACTGTGCGATCTTTGGGTACGACTCTGTCATCCGTCCTCCGACTTGACCGGCTGGAGTTGGCAGTGTTGGAGCCGAAAACTTCGCTGTCGCGTCGAGTCGAAAAACTGAATCGTCGCCGAACGCTTCTCGCCGCTGCCACTGAGCGCGACGATCTTGCCAAGCCCATGCTCGGGGTGCGACACCAACATCCCGTGCAGGAAGGCGTCCGGCGAAATGCGAACAGGTTGGTTATCCGGCTGGCCCAGCATTTCCGCCGCGGTCATCACTCGCGGACGCGGCGCCTCGACGGGCGTGGGCTGAGTGACATCGATCACGTCGATTTCTTCATAAGCTTCGTCAGTGTAGTCGTCCCAGCCTGCGGGCGAGTCCGCTTCGTGGTCTGTGCACATGCCGGCCGTATTTCGGCGCGGCTCATGAACCTCCATCTCGTCGCGAGGCAACTCCATGAGGAAGGAACTTGGAATCGCCATGCGTTGACTGCCTCTCGTAAAGCGGTAGGCGGCCAGGCTTAACTGCAATTCCTCTTCCGCTCGCGTGATCCCGACGAACAGCAATCGCCGCTCTTCCTCGAGTTGAGCGGAATCTTCGCGGCTCCGCTCATGTGGCAATGTCCCTTCTTCGACCGCCGTGATGAAGACAACCGGAAACTCAAGGCCTTTGGCGGCATGCAAGGTCATTAGCGAGACCTTATCAGTTTCGCTTTCCCAATCGTCTGTATCGCTTACTAATGCAACCTGCTCCAAGAACTCTTCCAACGGGCAATCACTTGGATGTTGCTCGTCGAACTCACGAGCCGCGTTCAGCAATTCCTGTACGTTTGCCAGACGCTCGATGTCCGCTGCATTCTCTGAGTTTTGCAGCCACTCGAAGTAACCCGCCTCGCTGAGCACCTGGCCGATGATTTCTTCCAGCGGGTGGTGGACCACGAGACCTAACCGATCGCACATCGCAACGAACGCGGCAACCGCGGTCGCGGCTCGCTTGTTGAGCGAATCGATCAGCCCTGCTTCGCGCGAGGCCTCGAGCAACGACAGCCCATACCGCCGCGCGTGGTCCGCCAGTCTCTTGATCGTTGTCTTGCCGATGCGTCGCGGAGGTGTCTTGATGATGCGGAGGAAAGCAACATCGTTCCGCGGATTGTTCAGCAAGTGCAAATACGCGATGACGTCTTTGATCTCTTTCCGCTGATAGAACTCCAGCCCCTTGATGATCTGATACGGAATAGCAGCGTTTCGCAAAGCGTTCTCGAACGAACGCGATAACGAATTCACACGGTAGAAGATCGCGAAGTCGCGAGGGCGGCGGTGACCTTGGTCTATCTGTTGGGCAATCTGGGCCGTGATGTTGTCCGCCTCCTCGCGGCTTGTTGGATAAACGATCAGCCGCACGGGAGCGCCATCCGGGTTGTCCGTAAACAACTCCTTATGCTTGCGGCGTTTGTTGTTCGCGATTAACTGATCAGCAACTCGCAAGATCTTTTGAGTGCTGCGATAGTTCTGCTCCAGGCGAACGACCTTGACGGAAGGGAAGTCTTGCTCGAAGTCCAGGATGTTGTTCAGATCCGCGCCGCGCCAGCCGTAGATCGATTGATCGGGGTCTCCCGTCACGGCAAGATTCGGATGGTCCTGTGACAAGGCACGAACAATCGCGTACTGGGCGAAGTTCGTATCCTGATACTCGTCCACGAGAATGTACCGATATCGGTTGTCCAGCGTGCGTCGCAGCTCGGGGTTCCCGCGCAGCATCATCGCAACGTGTAATAAGAGGTCATCGAAATCAACCGCGTTCGCTAAGAGCAAACGTTGCTGATAGGCCGGATAGAGCTGTTGGACGACCGTTCCGAGTGCCCAGCCTGGTCGTGGAACGTATTGGTCCGCCGTGACTAAATGGCTCTTCGCCCAACTGATCTCCTGTGTGACTTGCGCCGGCGTGATATGAGTCAAGTCAACATCGACTTCGTCGAGAACCGCCGCGAGCAGCTTGCCGCTATCGCTCGTGTCGTAGATCGAAAAGTTCTCGCTTAAGCCAACCAGGTCGGCATGCTGACGGAGCAGTCTCGAGCAGAAGCGATGAAACGTTCCCATCCAGACCGGCTGCCGCGGCGCTAACCGATCCAGACGCAACCGCATTTCGTCGGCCGCTTTGTTGGTGAACGTTAGCGCGAGAATCTGTCGGGCCGGAATCGCCTCGGAGAGCAGATGAGCGATCCGATGGGTAACGACTCGCGTCTTTCCGCTGCCCGGTCCAGCGAGAATCATCAACGCACCATCCACATGGCAGACGGCGTCGCTTTGGCGCGCGGTCAATGACGCGAGAATGTCGTCCTTACGTAACATTGACGGAAACGCTTCCATGTCGCTCACCCACCTCACGCGAAACAGGCATTATAAAAGCAGAACCGTCCGTGTCGCAGCCCCCGTGCTAGCTCGTCGTGCTAGCGATTGCTAGGCATGATCGTACGTTGTCGTTACACTGTTCCGCTACGAAAAGGATGGATTCGCCACTAAACTCTTTCGCCGGGAGGGATCCCATGACTCGCATTCCGCTGAGTAGAACCGAAGAAGATTCTCGCAGCCTCAATGAACGCCTTGAGATGAGTACCGCGGAAATCGGCCTTTCGGTCCGTACAACGAACTGTCTGGAAGAACGCGGCATCTTTACAGTTCAGGATTTGCTGAACTGCACGCCCGATGACCTGTTGAGCATCTCCAACTTCGGTGAGAAGACGTTGGAAGAAGTCTACGCTTCGCTGGAAGGCGTTGGCTTCTATCGACCGAGCCGACAAACCGTTGGTGCGTAGTTGGAGCACGTTCTCCCAAATTTGTTTTGACGGCAAGCCGCCAAGTAGGTCACTTTCGCCGAAAGTGACTTCAACTGCTGACCAAGAAAGCGTGTATTAACTATTTCCCGATTGCCTGGGGTGGATAGTGTAGTTGAGGTCGGAGCAGAATTGGCGTCGGGTGA
>PBSM01000088.1 GCA_002726245.1 Planctomycetaceae bacterium
CGAATGGGAAACCGGAATGAAATACCTCACCTTCCACAAGTAGAAACCCCGAAACCGATCTACTCGAATTTACAGAATGAGTGTTGCTTTATCGCACAGAGAATAAAACGCTTGATCGCGTGTGTTGCCGTTGAGTCTTGCGGTGACAGATTCTTGTGGCAGAGAACCCACGTCTTGCGATAACCCGTGGTCATCCTCTTACACGGTCCTTCCTCCTGGGACCGTCTGGCACTAAACGGTCCTGTCTGGCGTCTTTTGGGGCCAACGGCAGGCCAGCAATCCCATCTCGATTCCAACGTGTCATGTGTACCGCAGATGTTGTCAGTCTGCATGTTTTTTCGCAAGTGACCCACCGAACGAGTTTTAAGCATGGCAACAGACAAGACGATCTTTTCTGCGGACAAAATCAGATTTCAAGTCGCAGTCGAACATGAAAAGGTAACGTGGGTCAAAATTTTGCAATGGGAACGTGGAATGAATGCCCAGGACGGAGGCTGGAACAGCTGCACTTATTGGGTCGATCGAGGATTGAATTGGATTGCGGGGGAAGGCCTGAAAGAAGGGGCTGAAAATTCGCCCGTTGAACTGTGGACGAAAGCATCAGTTGGTAAGGAAGCAGAACCAGAACCACGTAAAAACGAGTTTAAGTTAATCCGAAAGGCTGAAAAAAATACCCGGAGTCCGGAAGCCGCGGTGGGCTAGACAACTGCATAGGCAATCTTGACGAAGAGAGTGAGAATCAACTGAGCTGGAGCTGCTACCTGCGCGGTCTCGATGTAAAGAACTCCAAATCCTCCTGGAGCTATGAAGTACCGCTGTGTCCAGTACAATCCGGGCAGCTAAGAGTAGATCTGTTGCATATTTCCCCAGAGGGGAACAATCCAACAATCGAAATTGTGGAACTTAAGAAGGCAGGCGGCGCCGACTCACCGATGATGGCTCTTGTGGAATCGATCTGTTACGTTTGCCAGTTAGCCCGGTGTTGGAAGTTCCTCAAGTCTGAGACGAAAGAACAGAAGGAATTCTCACAATTCGATGTTCGGGTCCTTCTCGCCGCGCCACAAAGATACTGGAAGAGTGTAAGCCCAAAAAACAGACCTTTGGAGTCAGCGCAAGTCAAACAGATGCGGGCTATCGTCGCCGAAGTATATAAACACCTCGATCCCAAACCCAAAAGCCTCAGTCTGGTGATCGCTGACGTCGAGAAGACGACAGGCAATTTGTGTGAACTGAAGGAGAGAGAGGATATGAAGGATGTGGAAGTTCCAGAGTTCAAAGGAGCAACCATCCTGTCCTGCTGATGTGATGAGAACCCTTCAGTTCCGTAGACCGAGAACAAGCTTTCCTTTTGCTTTGCGGACGCTTGTCAAAGCCCCTGTTTTTCAGGGGCTTTGCTTTTACCTGGCTTCGACAACGCGTTGCTCAAGCGTTGCTTTTGCGCATTAGTGGGGGGACTTGCCGGGAAGGGAAACGGCAAGTTCGAGTCTGTGAACAGCTCGAACAGCACGCTGATCAGGCAATCTGTCGGGCCTGCAACGAACACCGGAAGGTGTTCCTGAAATGATCGCGGATCGGACCGCCTTCGAGCCTTTCATCGTCGGTCCAGCGGCGTACAACGAATGTGTAACCCGTTCCATTATCACAACATACGACGATAGCAAGATGAGTATTTCTTTTACCCATCGTTGACCGCTACGTCCGAACTAAACCCGGGCCCATCTTGCGTCACTATCTCGTGCATCACTTGGCGGGAACTCGCGCGGAAAAGTGCAGAATGTTGTGATGAAGAGCAGGGATAATAATCGAGCCGATCAATGTGTTCGTCATTGCGCAACTGCGCGACCAGCTCTTCTCCAACGCGTTTCAAAAGAAGATGATCCGAATCGTTCATCACGATGACCGATCGTGTTGAAAAGTACGCTGGCGTCGAACTCGAGGTTGCCACGCCTTTCGAAGTGTTGTTGCGAGAGTTGAGTTTGCCGGTGTGGCCCGCGAAGTGAAGGCCTGTCTTTGCCGGCGCTTCGTTAGAGACCGGATGCAACGCGCCGTCACCTCCTCGCTCAAGTTGCAACGGGGTGTCCGGCGTCCGCGGCGGCGTCAAGAACACGACGTAGACAATCGGCAGCAGCGCGACACACGCTCCGATCATGATCACGCGTGGCAGCAGGCGTCGCGTTGATGGTTTCGGTGGCTCCGGGTTACCCATGCTGATTGGCCTCGCGATGTGTTGACGAGCGCTATCCGAAGTGATTCGCCGTGGAAAGGCGAATCTTGGAAGAGAAAGTAGCCATCACGCTCCGCGTGATGATAGCGGCGCTACGAGACGACCTTGCTTGTCGTTTGAGTTGAACTAACGTTGTCGATCGCGCAGTTCTTCCGGTAGCACTTCGCGTGCAACTCGCATTACGTTTCCGCCGATGATCTTCTGGATATTTTCGTCACTGTAGCCGCGTTGCACGAGCCCGACGGTGAACAGTGGCCAATTCGTCCACGCCAAACTGAGTGGCGCAGCCCCTTTGACGCCCAGCGAGCCGTCGGGCCAAAGCGATCGCCACTGCTTCCGTGTTGGTCCGCGCCGGGGAACTTTCCGACTCTCCGCCGAGCTTTGACGGGAAGTGTAAGCAACGTCCGAGCCGATCGCGACATGGTCGGCGCCAAACCGTTGGTATACGTAATCGATATGATCCATCATGACTCCGATGTCCGCTCGCCCGCCGAGAAAACTGGGAATGCAACAGATGCCGATGTAGCCGCCGGAATCGGCGATCGCTTTGATGACCCCCGCCGGCTTCGCGCGAATGTGATGGTGTAATGCGTCGCAAGTGGAGTGGCTCGCGACGACCGGCTTCTCAGACACTTCCGCCGTTTCCTGGCTGGTGCGCCAACCGCTGTGTGCGACGTCCGCGATCACTCCGACCCTGTTCATCTCGCGGACGACCGCTCGACCAAAATCACTCAGTCCCGCGTTGGCCGGCTCTGCGCAACCGTCGCCGATCATGTTGCGACGTTGATAGGTCATGTGCATCATCCGAATGCCGAGTTGAAAGAAGATCCGGATGTAACGCAATTCGTCTTCGACAGAGACCCACTGCTGCGTCAAGGGAACGCCGTTTCCCGTGAAGTACAAGCATTGCCGGTCGTGCTTCTTGACGTCGGCAACCTCGTCGGGCGTCGCGGCCTTGGAAACGAACTCCGGCATCATGTCGGTCAGGTAGGTGAATCGCGCTAGCCGTTTGAGCAACCTCATGGGGCTTTGGCCTTCCTCTCCCGCATTTTGAAAGATGCATGTTACGCCCGACGCACGCCACGCCTGCATAAACTCCGCTCGCTCGAGGGCATCCGTCAACTGCCGGGTCATTCCCATTTCTTCACGGGCATCCTGGATTTCGATCGTGGATGCTCCGTCGAGAACCAATTGCTTCATGGCATCGCCATCGATTGCCGCGCGTGGTGCGAAACCGTACGCGTCGAAGACGAGAGATTCCTTGTGCAACGCCAAACCGTGCTCGAGGTCCCGCTTGCTCGGCTTGAGGACTTCCAAAGCCACTTGGCGAGCTTCGTCGATCTTTTCGTTGCTTGACTCTTCTTGTGCTCTCGCCTTATCGAGCGACAAGCCGCCTGCCGCCAACGCGCCTGCCAGCGATGTTTTGAGGAGTTCTCGTCGGTTCGGTAGTTGAGACGTTATGGTCGTGGTCACTAGAATTGGTCCTCAAGTACGGCACGTGATCCGAAGACGATATCAGCAGTATATGCCAAACGTCTCCCGGAGTGAGTAAGATGTTGCATTGTGGGACCTCTAGTTTCGCCACAGGAGTCCGTGATGATCCGCACCCGCGTGAATCATGCAATCGCCGTCATTCTCTGCACGGTTGGAGCAACGCAAGTTGACAGCGCCGAGTTGCTCGTTGGCGGGGCGTCGGTGAGCATCACACCAAAGCTTCCGGTTGCCCTGACGGGACAGATGCGCACGCGGATCGCGCGGAGCGTGGAAAGCGAGGTGATCGCGACGGCACTCGCTCTTGAAACCAAGGGTGACAACCAGAGCATCGATCAGGCAATCTTCGTGTCTTGCGATCTGGTTGCGATTCGTGAGGGGATCGCCGAGAAAGTTCGTGCGAGTTTGAAAGATCAGATTCCAGACTTTGACGCCGGCAAGCTCGTTCTCAACGCAACTCACACCCACACGGCACCGGTCATGATCGAAGGTAAATATGAGTTACCGGCCGAAGGGGTGATGAAGCCCGCCGAGTATGTCGAGTTTCTCTGTGATCGTGTCGCCGGTGCCGCGGTGACGGCGTGGAAGCGTCGTAAGCCAGGGCGCGTCGCCTGGGGGTTGGGCCATGCCGTCGTAACGCAGAATCGCCGTAGCGTTTATGCCGGCGGACGAGCACAAATGTACGGACGAACGGGCGCGGCTGACTTTCGTGGCTTCGAGGGCTATGAAGATCATGGCGTCGAAGTTTTGTTTTTTTGGGATGCGGATGAAAAACTGACTGCCACCGCGATCAACGTGGCGTGTCCGTCTCAGGAAGTTGAAGGCCGCAGCGCCGTTAACGCGGACTTCTGGCATGAAGTGCGACTGGCACTTCGTCGGCGCTTTGGTGACGAATTCCGGGTGCTCGCCTGGACCGGTGCCGCCGGAGACCAATCGCCTCACCTGATGTATCGAAAACGGGCCGAAGAGCGGATGCGAGAACTTCGTGGCCTCACTCGGCTACAGGAATTGTCGAGCCGAATCGTTCAAGCTTGGGACGAAGCGTACGCAGGCGCTCGCCAAGACATTCGCAGGGATGTTCTGTTCACACATAACGTGAAGCAGATCGAACTGCCCGTCCGGCCTGTGACCGACAAGGAATTTGCCCACGCGAAGTCTCAGGTGGAAGTGTTGTCCAAGGACCCCAAAAACCGCTGGCGAGTCCGCTGGGAGCAAGCTGTCGTGGATCGCTACGAGCAGCAGCAGACTGGCGATGTTGCGCCCTATAAGATGGAGCTTCACGTTATCCGGCTGGGCGACGTTGCGATCGCCACGAACGACTTCGAGTTGTTTACGGATTTCGGCATCCAGATGAAAACGCGAAGCAAGGCGCTTCAAACCTTCATCGTGCAACTTGCAGGAGCAGGTTCGTACGTTCCCACGCGAAAGGCAGTCGACGGTGGCGGTTACAGTGCGATCGTTGAAAGTAGCGTCGTCGGCCCACAGGGGGGCCAAGTACTTGTCGAACGTACCGTTGAAGCAATCAACAAGCTGTGGGACGAATCGCGCTGAGCAAGTACGCAAACCGGTAATGCCATGACTTCCAACCTCGTGAACCGACCGACGTTGCTCGAACGCTTGTTCGGGCTGCTGGTCGGCATCACTCGATCAGCGGACGCATTCCACATGCTCAGACATCGCTTCTATCGCCGCGTCTTGACTGTTCTCGGCCTCTGCGTGGTGGCTTGCCTGCCGCTGTGCGGAGCTGAACTCTCCGAGGCGCCGGAAGGAACCTTTAGCGTCGTCGTGATTCCGGATACGCAGCACTACCGGCGGCTGAAACAAAACGAGCAAGCCTGGGAGAACCCCGTGTTCGAGGCGTACGCACGTTGGATCGCCACGAACATCGAGCGGCAGCGAGTCGTGTTCGTCAGTCATGTTGGGGATATCGTCGATCTTAACGAGCGACCGCAGTGGAATGTCGCTCGTCGGTGCATGGACCAGTTGCATGGCCGTGTCCCCTACGGCATCTCCGTGGGAAACCACGACATGGTACGGAGTGGTGATTCGTCGCTGTTCCAGGAGTTCTTCCCAAAGTCGCGGTTCGTGGAATTCGATTGGTACGGAGGCGACTTCGCCGGCACGCCCGATTCGGCAAGCACGGTTTCCGTCAACAATGCCAACAGTTTTCAACTGTTTTCGGCCGAGGGTCTGCGTTTTGTCTTCCTGCACCTGGAATGTAATGCTCCGGACGACGTGCTTGATTGGGCCAGTGAGGTGCTCCGGAAGCACTCCGATCGCAGAGCCATCATCACAACGCACATGGGACTCGGACCAAGGGACAGCCCGAAGAACGCACGCGACTATTTCGATGCTCCCAAAGGTCGCATGACCTGGAAGAAGTGCCATGGCCAGCGCGGCAACACGCCGCAGCAAATGTGGGACAAGTGCCTTCGGCGGCACAGCAACGTGTTCATGATTTGCTGCGGCGACCAGAGCCGAACGCAAGCGATGCGCCAATCATCGCGTGGCGACCACGCCAACGCCGTCCACGAGTTGCTCTCGGATTACGGTGTGAATGGCCTGCGCGTCATGCGCTTCGTGCCCAAAGCCAATCGGATTGAGGTCCGCACGTGGAATCCATTAACCAGCGGGCTGACACAGGGCACGAAGATCGTCCCGGATGCCGCGCAGCACCAATTCGACCTGCCGTACACCATGATGAGCGATGGATCGGGAGAGCTGGCGTTCGAAGTTATTCGCGAGCTCTCGACGCCGACGGAAGAGAACCAGCAGGGAATCGGTACCGACGGCCGACATCTATACCTTCAAACTCGGTACCGCCTCTTAAAGTATGAACTCGACGGGAAGCTGATCGCCAAGAGCGAACGTGCCCAGTGGCACCACGGCGGCATTACTGTCGTCGGTGGCAAGGTGTACTGCGCGGTCAGTGAATGCACAAAAGATGGCACTGACAAGCACTGGGTCCAGGCATACGACTGCCAATCTCTGCAATTTGTCGCGTCACACGATGTGGGTGAGCATTTCTCAGTGTGCGCGGGCGGCATCGCGCATCACGACGGGCATTTCTTCGTGGCCGAATCCTTCTTCGACAACGACCACGCGGACCGCATAGTCGAGTTCGATGCTGCGTTTCGACACGTTCGCACGCACGAGATCGGATTCAAAAGCCCCTATGGAATCCAAGGCCTCGAATACTTGCCCGACACGGACGAGTTTCAGATTCACTCCCACGGCGTAGAGTTCTACCGCATTAACTCGCGGTTCGAAGCTGCATCCATCAGGTCCGGCAAGGCCAGCTACAAGCTACAGGATGTCGCTCGTCTCAAGAACGACACATTGCTTATCAATTTCCGCAAGGCACAGAAAGTACTCTTCGTTCGAATCGTCGAGAAGTGACTTGTGGCGATCCGGCGCAACATTGCCGATGGGTGCCGCGCTCGACGCTCTCTTCTACTGGCTGATCAGCGGACTCAGACAGTCGTCATCGAGGCTTCTCAACTCCAACTGAGGTCTATCCTCTGTTGATGGCGGGCGTGTTCTGTGTCCAGGGTTTGGACTTCCAGAGTAACCCCGCTGTCTCGCAACAGCATTCTTATCCAACCGACGGCTTCTTTGGGACCGAACGTGTAGCCAACCGGAGGCATAGAAATGAAGAACGTTTTTCGCGACTTGAAGATTTGAAATTGGTGCATGTGGCCAAACACGACCGCCTTGACGTGCGGTCTGGCGTGGAGCAAAGCGAGAAATCGATCCGTGTCTTCCAGGCCACCCTTGAATCCCCGGAAGGGGTCCGCGCTGGAAACGATGAAGTCTTCTTCTCCAGTGCGTTGTCGATATTCATCACTCGGATTGACATTGTGATGAAGTATCACAACGGCTGGTTTGTCCGACTGGGAATCAAGCACGGCCTCGAACCACGCTAGTTGTTTCTTGCCAAGCCTTCCCGGCCCCTTCACCGGTCGATCAGCGTTTTGCATCGTGAGCGAGTCCAACAACACAAGATTCGCGTGCTGAGATTTCAACACCGAGACATGGCGGTTCTCCAGCAGAACACGGTCGTCACTTTGAGTCTGCTCTCGAAACACGTTGGAGAAATTGTCGCGATGATCGTGGTTGCCCATTGCCAAGTGAATCGGAATCGTCTCCAACAACGCCAACTTGCGAGCCAGCAGCTCGTATTCTTCCTTCCCACCCACGTGCACGCAGTCGCCGCTCAAGACGAGCCCGGCAGGCGTTTCCACAGACGCGAGCACCTGACGAGCAGTCCGCTCGAAGTTCGTCGCCACGAGAGTTGCCCGCTTCTCCATTGCCGTTCTATTGTTGTCGTAATGCAGATCAATCGACCGTTGGGACAAGAGATGCGTATCTGAAAGCAGAGCCCAAGCATTCGGGTTTACTTGAGAATCAGAGCCGAGCAAGTCGGAGTGTCCCAGGGCCGCGACCGTCGACGCCGATGCAGCGAGAAATCGACGGCGTGACACTGGCAAAAGATGTGCTGGCATGGGTTGACTCCTTGCGGACGGATACAGCCTGTTGGTGATGGCAGTATACCTGGCGTAAGTGGGCGCGGGAAGTTTCTGAGCATGTGAGCGGTACGGCGCTAGCCGCCGGTCGCCGCGCAAAGCTTCACCCACGGCTAGCGCCTTGCGGCTCACGAATTCTGAAAGTGCTCTAGCCATCGCTCTTCCTGTCGAAACTGACGACCGCTACAGCAACTCGCTTCATTCTGTGTCGCGCAGTTGTTGCAGGACTTCGGCGGGTGGTGTCCAACCGATGCGTCGCACTTCGCTTGGTTCGTATTCGCAGGTGATCAGATAGAGGTCGCGTTTGACAGACTTCTGTGGTGGAACGTTGACTTGGACTTGCGTGAAACCGTTGGCCGGCCACGATCGCCAGCCGTCGCTGTCGCCAGGCTCAAGCAAGTGGCCGTTGAGTCGCACGGCGTTGATGGTTGGACGGTTGTATGGGAGACGCAAGCGAAAACCGATGCCGTGTTGTATCGGCTCCGGCGAGTCACCCGCGGAGCGTGCCTTGTCGATCGCGAGCATGATCTCTGGACCGGAACGTACCACGCCGCTCAGCGCTGCCGCGTCGATTTCGTTGCGAGCACCGGCGGCCAACAAGAACTGGTCACGGTCCTTCGTCAACACCTCGGCCGCCGCCTCCGAAGTCGCAACGAAGTAAGTGTCCCGGCCATCCGTTTGGGGATACAAGACGGCTTGCGTGAAGCGGCCCTGCTTTTGCCAAAGTTCGACTCGGCTGCGGCGACGCTGCTCGGCGGTCTTTCCCCAAGCGGTCACGTAATGGCCAATGAAGGCTTTGACGCGGTCGACCGGATAGCCGGGGATGCGGTTCGTCTTGCCAGCGGCCATTGCCGATTCGCAGCAATCCGCGCAATCGAGCAACGCCGCTCTGTTCCCAACCGACTTCAAACGCCATCACCATCGTGTGGTACTTGGCATAGCCGTACTGAGCGGTGTAGAAGTTTGGCTGTCCCCGCCAGGTCCGATCCGCAATCGGATTCATTACCGGCCCATGAAAGGATCGCTGCGCGTCGGCTTCAAATCGATCCGAGGGATAACCGGCTTCTCTCCCGGCTGCGATCATCGCTTCGGTGACGCGCCAATCCCAGGGTCGCAAAGCGTAGTTCGAGTAGGCCGAGCCTGTGATCTCGATCATCGTCTGCCCTTGGTAGCGAGTCCGATCACCGAGTTTGTCGACTGGATACTCCTGCAAACCCGTGCCATGCACGTCCACGTGAACGTCGGGCTTCCATCGGTCGACGACCTCCAACACAGCCTTGACTTCCGGTGCCTTGTCGGCAGATTTGTATTGCAACTTCTCGAGGTCCCAATGCTGCGGGCCACCGCCGGTATAAGGATCGATCTTGGCCGCGTTCCCAAAGCGGTCTGTGCGGAAGAACGCTTCTGGATGATTGATCGGCATCACTAGCAAAACTTGCTTGCGCAGCGTCTGGCGCGCCTCTTGGGAATCACCCAGCAACCATTCAGTCAGATGCAGGATCGTTGTTGTTCCGGATCGCTCAGGGCCACCGTGTAGCGCGGTCACCAAGCACACCTGCTTGTCCGCATTGGGAATGCTGGTGTCCGTGATGGTAAGCAGATGAATCCCGAGCCCGTCGCTCGACGAACCAACTTGTTCGACGTCGAGAATCTTCGGGTGCTGCTTTTCCCAGTACTCTAAAGTCGCAACATATTCTTCAGATGTAAGCCGATGGACGCGCTGAGGCGTGCGTGGATCTCGAGCGTCTTGTGCTTGCAGTGCACTTGCGCTTACGAGCAATACGGCCGCCAAGACCAGCAACGAAGAGGTGTCTTGTGAGAGCATTGGTATTCGCGATCCGTGGGAAGTGCCGATTACGATGTTCCGTGTCATTTGCTCCAGCTCGCAAAGTATTCTGGGGCCCATTTGCGGGCCAAGTGTATGGTGCGTCGGGCGTGCATGCCGTGGGGGAGTGCTTCTTCGCCCGCTACCCAGGCTTCGGCCGCTTTTAAGGTTGGCAACTCGATGACCCACGCTCGGTGCCAGTCCGCCTGGGGAGACAGCAGTTGGAAACCCTCGATCCGTATCAAGCCGTGCTCGCGGGCGATGTCTTGCATTAAGGCGGTGTGTTGAGCATCGCCACGTTCCTCGGGCATCAGCGATTCGGCACCGGGCCGATACCTTGCGAACATCAGAACGACGATGCTGCCTGGATCGATTCGCAACTTCCCAATGGTGTGAGGGTCTGCTGCGAGGGGGACGATCGGCGGAGCGGGCTGCGTCACCCACGCCGAATAGCGCTGGGGCTCGATTTGTCGGGAGAGATGATACTCGTAATAGCCATAGGGTCCGCACAGCGGAGCCATCTCGGCTCGAATCCACGCCTCGGCGCCTTCCAAGGTGGGAAACTCGATCAGCCAGAACCGCTGCCAATCGCCCTGCGGTCCGATCAAACGAAAGCCTTCCAGTCGCGGCATCGTGTGCCGGTGGGCAACGGACAACATCAGATCAACATGTGTTTGTTCAAACTCACTTCGCTCTTGGTCACTCAACTGATGCCATGCAGGCAGCCGACCGCCCTTGAAGAGAACGACAACAGGGTCGCGATCAGTCACTCTCCTATACTCCTCGGCTTAGGTTTGTTCGTCCGCTTTTGATGTGCTACTCCGCCTGAGCGTGACAACCGACTTGGTTTGGTTTCTGGGTGTGTACTGTCTCCGCGTTTGGCCACATAGGAGCCGCCGAGGGGCAATCTCATCCATGGCTGAAGTAAACGCGATTATTCAACAAATCGGTGTTCCCTTTCCCGGCGGGGCCTGCTGTGAACAGAATACCAGGATGCGGTGCAAGCTGATTGTGGCCCGTGGGGCGTTCGATCGACGGCAGCCAGTGCGATGTGTTGGCGTCGAAAACGCTGATCGCTCGGAACTGAATGCGGTCGTCGCCATCGATTGTGAACGCGACGATTTCGTTGCTCGGGTCGCCCCAGATCTTTTTCTTTCGCTCGCCGGTCTGCAGTTGGGCTACGCCGTGGAGCCGACCGGCCTGATCAAACGACAGCCCGCCCGCCATGATCAAATTGAATGACCGCCACTCGGCCGGGAGATGATCGTTCAGGCGAGTTCGTTTCCACTGACCCGCTCCGTCTGGCGTCGCGAGCCAGCTCTCGCCTTTCAGTTTAGCGACAACACTGTAGATCAAGTGTGGCTTGCCCGTTGGCGACACAGCCAAACAGCCCGCGCGCAGTTCCCGCTGGAAGTCTTCGCCCCCCTTTGCGAGCACCTCGATGTTTTCTGGTGTAATAGGGTCATTGATCATCGCACCATCGGATCGTCTCCAGGTGCGGCCCAAGTCGTCGCTCTTCATGTAAGCCACTGTCTGCAGTCGGCCGTAGCTGTTGCTGTCAGACTTTTCATGAAATCGGCAGCAAAGATGGATGGTGCGGCGATCCGGTCCCCAAGCGAGCGATTCCTGAAAATGCGCATAGCCCTTGTGACGCGAAGACATGATTGGTCCGACGCGATTCCAGTCGCGGTGTGGTTTCTTCTCCCACAACTCAACGATCCACGGTCGATCGCTGAAGCTCCGACGAGCCGTGAAGTAGAGCGTGTCGTCCTGGCCGCAGATTATGGTGGGATACGTCAGTCGCTGGCCGAATTGCACTTCGTCTTCCCATTCCGACGCGTCATTCGGCCGCTTGGATCGTCGGTAGCGAAACGGGTCGTGATGCGTGAAGTAAGTAATGTGCAGGTGGCCCTCCGAATCGATCGTCAATGCAGGCCCGCCATGATTGTCCTTGGCCTCGCCGACGGTGTAGGTCGGCGACCACTGGCCTGACTTGTGGTCGAGCGTCGCGACCCGCACGCGGAATCCTTCCGCCGGCGAGTCGAGCCAAGCCACATGCGTCTTCCCATTGTAGGTGATGATCCGATTGGCTTCGGCGTATCCTGTCGCGCGCCCGCAACCTTGCGTCGAGAGTCGATGCAGATCCTCTTGTGGCCTCCGATCGCCAAACGCTGGAAACGCCATCGCACACGCTGATGCTCCCATTGTGCTGGCAAGTAGCTCACGTCGACTGATCGTGAGTATTTGCGAATGATTCATCTTGGTCTCCCCAAGCAGTCTGCGCGACCGGCCTTCCGAGTCATGGGTTGGACATGACCCCTTCGAGCGATACGCACCGATGTGGGCCGTAGATGCCGGAGCCCCATTTGACGTCTTTGAGCGATCCCACCTTTCCGATCCGCTCGGCCATTGATCCTGTCAGGCGAGTCGTCGCCAACAGGACTCCGTCCTGCCGAATCGACATCTTGCTGTCGCCGATGATGAACTCCAACTTGGTCGGGCCGTCAGTCCACTTTGTCGATGCCGACAGGTGGCCTGGCATGGTGGCGCGATAGACTTTGCCATAGGATTTCCACTTGTCGGGAGTCAGGAACGGATATTTGTCGGGCTTCCACTCGTAGGGCGCTTTCGCGGATGTTGAGATGAAAAGATCGGGGCCGCTTGGCACCAGGCTCGTGACGCGCTGCCCCCACATATTCCGCGGCTCGTTGTTTTGATTCTCGATGTCGTAGGGGTGGGTGATCTTCGACGAGAGCGCCGGGTGGTCGAACATGCGTTGCATGAAGTGCCACTCGCGGCTGTCGGCGTTGTAGCGCCACACCTCTGCCCACGGCCAAACACCAACCATCAAGTCGCCACCGTAGATGGTAGTGGTCTGCGCTTCGCGCGAGCTGCCCGAGACTCCTTTGAGCACGGGCGGCCAACCTTCTTGATCGGTGATCTTCTTGCCGTCGTACTCGAAGACACGGCCGGTCGGATACTGTCCCATCAACAAGCGATCATGAAACGCCAGCGTCGAGTAGAGTTGATAACTGACACCGAGCTGCGGCTCGAGGAGCATTGTCCAGGCGCCGTCTTCAAAGACATAGAAGCCACCGATGTTGGACCCAGTGACGATCTGGTCGCCTAATTGCCCCCACGCAAATGTCGTTTCGCCGACGACCGGCAGTCGATACACAACTGCTTCGGAGAGATCAACCTTTTCTGCCGACGGCGTCCAGGGGCAGGCATAGAGCCGGCTGAAGCCGTCGTCATCATTCTCGTAGAACCGGTACGGCTTGTCTCCGCGATTGACGTGGTAGAAGCAAAGACGGCCATTGGCATAGAAGAACAACTGGTAGCTGCCTTTGCTAGGCGGCTCGAGAATTGTTTGGCCGTTCCACGTCACCCGGCTGTCACCAAATGACAGTACCCCGTTACCAACGCGCATCGTCTCGTTAGTCCCGCCCTTCCCGTCGGCGCGATCCCAACCGCGTGTCTTCGCGTTCCATGCGTGCAATCCCCCGTAGGTCGAGTAGACAGTACCATCGCGTTCAAAGACATAAGCGCCGACGAGGTTGTCGGTCGGACGCGGCAGTTCCTCGACTTTCATTTCACGACGGCCATTGGCGGGCCGAATGAAGAACTGCACGGCATGCCGGTCTGCCCGATAGCGAGTGTTGTAGGCGTTCTGAAAACCGGCACCGACAACGAACGAGTTATCATTCGTCTTGGCTTCAAACAACGAACCAAAACATTGACCGAGATCCTGTCCGCGGTCGATCGCGACGGTGGCCTTAATCTCAGCCGTCGCCGCTTCGTCGGCAGCCGCGGCGATCACAAACAAAAGGGACAGACACGTAATGGTCGAAGTCGGCGGTTGGCTCATCGGTTGTTCTCTCGAGGGGCAGAGGCTTCATCCACAAATCACTCCGGCCAGTTTAAGTGATAGTGCAGAAATCGGAACGTGCCTTTCCCGTTGATTGTGTGCGGGCCGTCGAAGAATTCCAGTTCGGCGCGGTCGCTGATTCGCAACGTGTCGTAATGACGACGGACTTTGCCGAATTCCGCGGCGACCAGTTCGGTCGGTTGCCCGCCGTCGCGATGCCCCGCTTCGACCATGAAGGGGCGTGGCGACATCAGCATCGCCAACTCCGCATAACTGGCGACATGCCCCAAGTTCCATTCGGGAATCTCGTACTCTCCCGTGAAGATGTATGCGTACGGCTCTTCGTTGGTCGCGATCGTCTTTACCCAGTCGGTGAAATCTCCCGAGCAGATGGAAAGGCAATATCGATCGACAAACGGCGGCACACGCATCGCCGTCTTGCCCCCGTACGACAGGCCATAGAAGGCCATGCGGTCGGCGTCGATATTCGGCAGCGTGGCCAGCCAATTCAGCGTCGTTCTATGCTGCTCGATGATGAAACTGAAAAGCGACAAGCCGAGTGGATTGGCTTTGCGCTGGATCGAGCGAAACCGATCGCGTCCGCGGTAGGGATTCTGCGGCGAGTAGACAATGAATCCTCGACGACACAACTCGGCCGCGAATGCCTTGTAGGCTCGAAAGGCCGGCGGCTTGCGCGAAATCGTGTCCATCGCCGTTGCTTCTAGCCCATGCTGGCAGATGACGACCGGACGCTTTTCATCAGGCTTCATGTTCTTGGGCAACAGCAAGATGCCCGCGGCGATGATGTCCGGCGCGACGTCCAGCACGACTTCGTAACCAAGGTAGTCCTCGGTATCGAGAATCAGTCGCGTCCGCGGATTCGGCGGAGTGCGCCGAACGTTCAGGCGTCCGATTAATTCGTCGTGAACCATGTTCCGGAATCGGTTGCGTGCCGGGAACCAAGTCTCGACGGATGACAAGTCTGCCTTCCATTTGGCCGCCCGCACCTTGTGGCTCTGCCGCAACAGCTTCTGAACGAAGGCCTGCATTTCGTCAAGCTGTCGCTGCTGGCGGTCTTTATGCGATGGCGTTCTTCCCGCTTCCCACTTCTCTGGTTCAGCGTCGACATCTAGTTCGACCGCCAGCGCTGCAGAAAACGTCGACAGGGCCTTCGCGCTTCCGGCGAGACCTCGCCCTTCTTTGTCACTGACTGCAAGAATGAATTCCCCTTCGTGGCCAAGCCGTTTGTAATGAACTGCACCGCGCCGATGTTCTGCTACAACGGAACTGAGCGGACACGTTGTGATGCGACCCGGAGCCGCTGAATCTCTGTGCCCCTTTGTCACTTCAGGCGGACCGGCTACCTCCTCGACCCGACAGGCTTCGATGACGAGTCGCCGGGGAGTAACCATGCCTGCCAGTTCCGCGTCACCAAACTCGGTCAACAACCGCCACACGTTCCGATAGATCGGTTCTCGCCACATCTCTTCTCGTTCTTGGAAGTAACCAGAGACCAGTGTTGAGTCGATCCGGGAATCCAGAGCTGCGGCGCAAAGCGCGATCAGGCCGCCTTCGCCGACTCCGGCAACTCCGATAAGTAAATCTGGCGAATGCTGCTCGAACAGATCAACCGCGGCGAGCACTTTTTGGACTTCAAAACCGATGATATGCCGACCCATTTCAAAGGCTTGGCGATAGAGGAACTCGCGATGCGGCAGATTCGTGAAGCCAACGTCAGGATGTCCGGAGAACTCATCACTCCGGCTGATCATTGTGGGAATCGCGACGAGACAACCGGCTTTCGCGAGCCATCTGACAAACTGCAGTTGCTCCGGGAACGAATCCGAAATCCCACAGAGCATCTCCGGGGTCCAGTCGGCATCCGGCAGCGCAACCACGGCCGCGCGAATCCGGTCCGGCTTGAGCAACAGGCCCTCTGCCGTGACGCCTTCGAGAACTTGCCACTTGATTTCGTGAACGGTGACTGACTGTGACCGGGCGACGATCGACGAACGATCGAGCGTGGCGAGAAGCTCGAAGCTCAGTCGTTTCGACGCCGCACTAACACGCGAATCCGTCGCACCAATCATCTTGCGAAAACGATCGCGATTCTCCATGATGCTCTCGTTGTAGGCATCCGCACTGGAATAGTCGCGCTGCCACAACGCGCTGCGGCGCTCACGCGACTTCAAGAGTTCCCGCGAGCAGAAGCGGTGGATCCCTTCTACCATCACCACGTCGACGGGGCGATCGAGCATTAGCGGAGCCGTGCCTGACAGCGTGGCGTCCGCCGCGTACACCGTCGTAGCAGTCATCAGAACGATAGCCACAAAGGTGGCCATCAATCGTTCGCGGACTTCAATCGGGCGTTCTGCCACGTTACTAACTCCTGAACTGAAACGAGTAAACGTCGGCGTCCTTCAAATCGAAGAGCAACCGGACTGGCTTGCCGGAAAGCTCCGAGAGATCCGCATCGCCCTTCCACATTACACGGCGGGCGATCGTGTCACCGAATAGTTCGGGGCAATCCGCCAACGAGAATCTTTCGATCGGTGTGCCAGCTTCGTCTTGAATCTCGACCCGCATGGATCCCGTGGCGGACGTGGAGAAGTTGAGTTCCAGTTGTGTTCCGTCAAAGACCAAGGGCCTGGTCAGCAACCGTCCGCCTTTCCAGCCTGTCCGCGCAGATACGAATCCGTCCAGCCGCAGCGTGTAGCGTCGAAGCGCGACACCCTCGCCGTGCCAATAGCGCTCGTGCGCGTAGATCGAGAGTTCAGGCGGCGCGCCGGGAAGTGACGACTCGGTTTCGACAAATTGCCATGCCGCAAATTGATGGCCGTATTGCCACGTTCCGGGACGTTCAACCCCAGGGCGAAGAAACGCCTCATTCCAGCGTTTGAAGTGCACTCCGTCGCGGCTTGCCATGACCAGCGTCTCGGTGAGCGCCGTGCCGAACCGCTCGCTGAGCGCTGCTCGCTCTTCACGTTCGTTGCGTTCCGGCAGGGCTCGCATCGACGGGGACCAGCCACGTTCGATGTAGCGCGTCGGCAGTCCGATCAGAATGTGCGGCGCTCGCGGATAAGGGAACACCTTGTTCTCATACATCTCTTCCGTTGGCGAATCGGCGTACGTGAGGTCCGACGGACGTTCCCATTGGATCAGGTCGGTTGACGTTGTGGTGCGGATCGCTCGGCGACCTTCTTTGATCCAGCGGCGATACGCTCGGTACTCCTTCGCAGTTGGATCCCAGAACGCGAGATTGACGGAATCGAACGGACCTTTCGTCAATACAGGTTCTTTCTGCATCAATGACCAGTGAATGCCGTCCGCCGATTGAAATACATGCATGCCGCCTTCGGCGAGCACACCCGCGACGGCTTTGTATCGAGCCGCCGGCGGGCACGCCGGATTCGTATCAATGAACGGCGAGAAATTCAACGTGCCAATACCATTGTGAATGATGATGTTGTTCTTCTTCGAACCGTTGAACTCGACAAGTCCCAGTTCAGGCTTCGTCCAGTGAATCCCGTCTTTGCTTTCCGCATAACACGTGACGGCCTTGCTGAACTGCAGCATTCCGTTTTCATACCAAAAGTTCCAACCGCGGTAGTACATGCGATACAACTCGCCATCCTGAAACACCGTGTGCGAGCTGGAAGCCGTTCCTTCCCAAGGAGCATCGTGCGCAACCGCAATCTCTCGCGGAGTCGGATGGTGCAGCCGCAGCTCCGCTTCGCCGGCCAGTTGCTCAATCAAATAATCATCAACAAACAGCTCCCGCCGCGATCCGATGTCGATTACATTCGTCTTCTCACGAGCTGCCACCGAGTCGGGCCACACGGAGTGTGTCCCGCTTGCCGCAAACAAACTGCCTCCAACGGATGTCAGCCATTCACGTCGTGTGAAAGTTGTTCGGTTCATTTCTTAAGCGAAACCTTGTGCGTGATGCCGGAGAGCCAGTCGCGATGGAAGAGGTAGATCGTACCTGACTCGCCGCCGACCATCAGATCCAGCCGCCCGTCCGAGTCCCAATCATAAGCGGCGGCGTGATTCTCGTGGTGTGATGTCTCGATGGGTGTGCCGTTTGGCGCAGCGAACTTGACAGGCTTTTTAAAAACGGTCTTCTTGTTGGTGCCGACGTTTGCGACGAGCCAAGTGAAGTGGTTGGAAGCGACGATCAAGTCGCTGGCGCCCGAGCCGGTCCAGTCACACGGCCAGAGTGTGATGTTGCCATAGGGAAGGAAGTCCTGGATGGTCATCGCTTTTCCGTTTTCGTAGCGAAGCGGTTCGCCGGGTTCGAGCATGGTCCGTTCGCCGTCGCGAGATTGTCGAAAGACGCAAACGGCATCACCGGCGGAAGATGCAACTGCCAGAAGCTCCGGCCGACCGTCGCCGTCCCAGTCCACTACCGCCGGACCCTTGCGAAGGACGAAGGGACGTTCCGCTCCGCCTTTCACACGCAACATGTGCATCTTCGCGTAGCGGTTCGTCACTGGATCGTACTTCTCCAACCAGTAGATGTCGTCAAACGTTCCGCCACTGACGATAATGTCCCACTCGCCATCGGTGTCCCAGTCGCAGAGAAACGGCTTGACCTGTCCGATGTACGTCTTCGATTGAGACCTCGGAAACAGATTCGTGTCACTCAGCGTTAACGGCGTGCCCTGACGGTCTTTGATCGCTTCAGGCGCCGCGAACGCTGGACGGTGCTTCGTGCCGATGTTCCGGACGAGCGTCAAGTGCCCCGGCTCATCGCCGCAGAGCAGGTCCATCGTTCCGTTGTCATCCACGTCAAACGGAACGGGCCGGATATAACCCTGCAGCTTCAAGTCACATCCCAGCCCCAGCAACTGTCCACGGTCGCGAATCGCGACGAGCTTAAAGAAATCGGCTTCAACCTGTTCGAAATACCGCATGCCCCATCCGCTGGCCACGCTTCCGATCAGACATCCGCGAAAGGCCTGGTTGTTCACGAAGCGAAATGAGAAACCGCTGTCGTGTGTGAACCAGGGCAGCTCCCGGTCAAACTTCATGACCGGTGCGTCGAGCGTGCCGATATTCCGCCACACTTCGATGGCCGGTACATCGTTCGTTCTGCGACTGCAAAGCAACTCTGGCTTGCCGTCCTCATCGATATCATAAACGTCGAAGTAGAACGGTCGCTCGCGTTCGAAGTTGGAATACTTTTGCCAGTCCTGAGGAAATGTCTTCTCTCCGTCTGCTCGTCCCAGAGGTGCGGATTGGAATTCCCACCCGCCTTTCTCTCCGCCCACGGCCCGCATCAGCACGATCTGTCGCAGCAGTTGTCTACGGCCGTCCATTTCGCCTTTCCACATCGTGCCCAGCATCAACGACGGTCGGCCCGACCCGTCCCAGTCCATCACACGAATGCACGGGTAACGGCCGCGCGCCAGGCACGGCGGGTACTCCGGTCGCTGAGCAAGTTCCAGGACCGGCAACCCGACGGCGTCTCGTGCACCGATGTTGCGGTAGACCTTGATGCCTCCTGTGCGACTGAACGTGATCAAATCGAGTCGCCCATTGCCGAACCAATCGAAGACGTCGCAGTCGATGTAGTCTTCGCTGATGAAGCCACGGCGCGGCTCGAATGTGCGCGGCCCGCCAAACTTCTGCTGCTCGTCGACGCGTTCCGCGTAGAGCCGCAATGGCGGGGCAAATCGAGGTACTTCGTTCGTGCCGATGTTTCGCCAGAAGAAGACGCCCGCCATCGGCATACCGAAACGATTCGCGCCGTGACTGCGGGAAAGAATGTCGATCAAACCATCATCGTTCCAATCCACCGGGATCGGATGCGGATGATATCCGGGGCTGTCGATGGGCCGCCATGTGGATCCGTTGTAGGCGAGTTCGTCACCAACTCCGACCGGCGGCAGATACCGCGGCTCCGACAATCGACCATCGGCTGCGCGCATCTTGAATTCGAGAAACCACTTGCTGGCCTTGTGTGGACCGTCCACCAGCCATGCGACCCACCCGCGGTTCTCGCAAAGCAGGTCTTCGCCAAAGCGAACAGGATAGGACCGCCGCGCCTCGCCCGTCTGCCGCGTAACAACCAGCGTGTACGGGTCGATGAGTCCAGCTTCCTCGCCGAGCAGTTCGTTAAAGTCGATGACCGTCCTGACGGGCGTGCTTTTTCCAGCCCGCTGGTCAAACTCGATTGTCAACTCGAGGCGATGCTCGTCACCCGCGACGAGCCCCCGCAGGATCGAGGTCACGGTCAGGAAAAGAACGAGTTGCAATCGGAGCGGTTGCCGGATGGTCATTCTATGACTCGTGGTCTGTCAGATTCTGTTTTTCGTATCGCATTGTGAGCCGTGACGTGTAAGCGGCCGGGCCGGGTGCCTTACGGCCCGCGGCTCACGAATTGGAATGAGTACAAGTCAGCGTCCTGCAGCACAAATCGAAGACGGATGAGTTCGCCTGACAGCTGGTCGAGTTGTTTCCCGCGCCGCCACTGGACGGCATGAGAAATGGTGTCTCCGACGAGTTCTTGACATTGGTCGAGCGTGAATCCGGGAATTGGTTCGCCTGCCGTCGATTGCAACTCAACCCGAACACTACCGATGGCACTGGTCGAGTAATTCAGTATCAGTTTTGCGCCGCTGAAGGTGATCGGCTTCGTGATTAACTCGCCGCCTTTGTGAGACGCTCTTAGTGACACAAAACCATCGGTACGCAGTTTCAATCGTCTCAAGTGCCGTTGCCCACCTGCCGCATTGGTCAAGTACATTGACAGTTCCTGGTCGCTTGTCGGCACGATACCGTATGCCAGCATGTTGACATGCGGCTGCCAGTTGTTCCGGTCAAGTCCGGGCCGCACGAATGCTTCGACATGCTGATGAAAACGAAAGCCGTCACGAGTCACCATCAAGATCGCATCCGTCCAGTCTCGCCGTTCACCGCTTGTTGTGTCCGTATATTCTCGCAGCCGCATCGGAAAACCGAGGTAAAGATGGGGTGCTCGAAAATAGGGCAGTGCCGTATTCCAGTAGAGATGAGGGTCGGGGGCAGCGCCGAAATCAAGCAACTTCGGTTCCGACCATTTCAGAAAGTCGGGCGACGTCGATAAGGCGATGTTTCGCAGACGAGTTCCATCACCCTGAGGACGCCACGCACGCACATACGCCATGAATTCCGCACGCTGTGGATTCCACAAGGCGATTCCGAATCGAGGTTTTGGCAGGACAGGCTCTTCCTTCAGCGCAGACCAATGGAGCCCGTCGGATGAAACCATGGCTCGTGGCGGATTGCCGGCAAACGACTTGTATCGCTGCGATGCAGGGACGCCAGGACGATTGTCAATAAAGGGCGTCAAATAAGCGCCGTGTTGACCTCGCATCACGATGTTGTTCGCTGTTGATCCTTCCCATTCAACGAGCCCGAGATTTGGTTTCTTCCAGTGGATTCCGTCGAGACTCTCGGCACAGCATGTGTAGATATTCTCGGACCAAGAGAATCCAGGGTTGTGATAGCCGCGATAGTACATCCGATACCGATCGCCGTCTTTCAAAATGCTGACATGACCCAGATTCGTGCCTTCCCACGGCTCTTCCAGTGCCAGGACTAGTTCGGCACGTATCGGGCGGTGCAGTTCCAACGTCAAGTCTGTACGCGACTCCACCAGGAAATCGTCGACGAACAATTCCAACCGAGATCCGATGTTGATCGCACCGGGCACCTCCGCGCTGACGTTGGAAGTAGTGATTGCAAATGCAATCACCAACATGCAGGCTGCGACGCACAACCTGTCGGAGGAGCGGTTCCGGCAGATACAGGCTGGCAACCAGCGCCTGTCGTTACGGCTTGAATCGAAATGCATACAGCTTGCAATCCTGCATGTGAAAGCGAAGACGGATGGGACGGCCGGCGAGCGAGCCGACATCGGTGCCGGACTTCCAGGCCACCGGCATGCGAACGGAGTTGCCAACGACTGACCTTGCGTCGGATTTCGAGAAACCGCGAATGGACTGTCCGGTCTCGTCGAGAATCTCGACCAGCACGGAACCGCCGCCGCTGGTTTGAACGTTCAATTCAAGTCGCTGGCCCTGGAAGCGAATTGTGGGCGTGGTGATTGTTCCACCGTTGTATCCGGCATCGGCTGAGGTAAAGCCGTCCAATCGCAGCACCGCCCGACTGATCCCCGACAGCAGTTTGCCAGACGCGGTAGGATCGAGAATCCCATCGTGATCTCGATTCATTCCTACGTAATAGATCCACAGTTCATCGCCCATCCGCACTGGGTCTGGCATCGCCCACACGAATCGCGAATCAAACTTGCCGTCTGGTCCGTTGGCGAGAAATGGTCGTCGCTTGCCGACTCGTTGGAAACGCTTCCCGTCGCGGCTGACAGCAAGTCGGACATCGAAACTTGAGGGGCCTAAACCGTCCGTCTCGTCGCGCCGGTACCAATGCCAGAACGGCTGAGCCAACATGACATACGTGTCGGCGGCTTCGGTGTATCGAAAGACGTCGGCTCCGTAATAATCGACAGGCGGTTGCTTTGTAGGCGTTTCGTGCGTCGCAAGATCATTGGCGTCCGCTTGCATGACGATCGACTGATTGTCCCACTTCAGCAGATCGTCGGACTCCAGCCGACGTACCGTCCGAAAGCGAAGCTCGGGGTCGCCACGATTCGCCCAGAACCGGGTAAACAGCGCGTACCTTTTGATCTTCGGATCCCAGAAGATGATGCTCTGCGTATCCCATCCACCCGGTCCAGGATCGATGCGAGCGAACTTTCTCCAATTCAGCCCGTCGGGCGAACTGTGGATGTGGAACTGCCCCGTTGGATAGACCTTCGCTTGCGACTTGTATCGATGTTCGGGGTCAGCGTTCGGATCCACCCACACCGCACAACCACCGATCACGCCGGGAATGACAACGTTGTTTGCTCTCGAACCATCGACTTCGTGCACTCCGAGTTCCGGTTTCGTGAAGTGCAGTCCGTCCTCAGATTCGGCGTAACAGACACGACGTTCGTGGTCGTACGGTCCGTCGCCGGTTGGCTTCACCAGGTCATACCAGATTCGCGTCGTTTCATTCTCTCGGAGCACGCTTGAATACACCGAAATCCGTGCTCCCTGTTCCCACGGCTGGTCAGGCTTGATCAAGACGACCCCGTCGCGGCGGGGCGGATTCATGACCAGTTCGACGCCCTCGCTCGACTCGATAAAGCGACGGTCGATGAAGAGTTGTTTCGCCGAGCCGACATCGATTGGTTTCGTCTTCTTGAAGACAATTACATTCTCAACGCCTTCGATTCGAAGTGTCGAATCCGTGTCGTCTTTTGGACCCAGTAATTCGATCTGGTTCTTTCCTTGTCGAATCGGTGCACGGTGAAATACCCAAGGGCTCGGACCGTCTGCGATCTTCAACGTCTTTCCGTTCACCGAAAATGTGATTTGTGAGGCTGCGGTGGAATTGCCGGTCCAAGAGACCTTTAGGAAAGCTGTCTCCAACGACTGGTCTCGGGTCGCAACCGAAATGTCGTCGCTGACCGTGAATTGCAATCGTCGCTTTTGACCCGCGAGCAGGTCCAGCGGCAACTGCATTTCGCCGCTTTCGCCCGGCGTATGTCCTTCAATGTCGCGAGTGACATAATAATGTTTGTTCTTACCGATCAGCGTTTGTGGATCGCCGATTTGGTTGAGCACTTCTCGTTCTGCATCGTTGAACATGGGAAGCCCCGGCCGACCCGCGCCGCTGCAATGGCAATCGAAGTTGAACAGATGGATGCCGGTCGCTCCTTCGTGCCAGTACCCTCCGGCTGCGGCTCGCAACATGTCGATTGATGCCTGACCGGCGTAATACCGCACCTTGATGTCCGACAATCCACCGATGACTTGTACGTTTGTCCCCTTGGCGGCGGTGACGAACCTGCTGACATCGGCATTCATGTCAAGATAACCACGGGTGACCGGAGCAATCAGGTCAACCACTTCCTCGCGAATCCAAGTACGAGCGTCGATCCCAATCAGCTCGCACATCTTGAAGCTGGGTGGCACGCGAGCCAACAACGTCAGCTTGCGGCCTTTTTCTTTGCCAATCTCATCCATCCGTGTTCGAACGCGACGGACAAAGTGAGTCAACAGCGGCATTCCTTTCTTTTCTTCGTTGCGCTTGAAGTAAATCGGGCTGCTCAGAAAGTCCAACTCGAAACCGTCGATGTCATGGTTCAGACAAAGCTCTTCGATCAAAGCGAACTTGTGGTCGCGAACTTCTTGCAGTGAATAATCGAACGCCCAGGTAAATCCGTCCGACGCTTGGCCCTTGCGAGCCCAACGGCGGCGATAATAATCAGTCGACTCCGCGCCGATCTTGACGTGCGGCCGATCCAATTCCCACTTCGTTCGCAGCGATGGCCAACGCTCGGTCCAGTCCTTATGAATGTCGTTCATCCGCAACGCCGGCCAGAATTCCATTCCCAACTCATGAGCCCGCCTCGCCCAAATGTCGAGCGGGTCCTTGCCGAGGTCCAGCAGGCCATTCACGTTGTCTGCCCAACGTCGGAAATTTGGGTCTTCGAATTCCGTTTGTCCCTTTCCATAGAGCTCACCTACCTTCGTGTCGTACGCCACGTACGATCCAAAAGATACACTCTGGATGAACACATCGACCTGGGTGCCTTCTAGCGCATCGATCACTCGGCAAAGTTGCTCTTCGGTTATGGGTGGCTCGTGAGCATAAAGCGCCCCGCTACCACCGTCGCTATTGAGAAGCAGACGATATTGCTGTTGTTGCTCCGCATACGCGTCGTCCACAAGCATGCAACTCGCGACCAGCGCTGCGACGGTCAAGTAGAGTGACGTTCGGATGAGTTGCATCTGCAGTAGTCCAGTGTTTGTCGTTCGAGGATTATCGCCCGGTGAAGCGAAACGAGTAGACGTCGGCATCCTTCATGACGAACCGCAGCTGGATCGGCTTACCAACAAGTGAGCCAACATCCGAACCCGCTTTCCACAGCACTATATGCTCGACGCTGTCCCCAATCAATTCGATGCAGTCATCGAGCGCGTAGCCCGGAATTGCTTCTCCATTCACGTCCTGGATTTCGACGCGGACGCTGCCGGCGGCAGACGTTGAGAAGTTGATGTGTAGCTCGTTGCCACTGAACACGAGTGGCTTTGTCACCACTTCGCCGCCGCTGAACGGCGTCTGGACGGAAACGAACCCGTCGAGTCGGATCGTGTAGCGTCGGAGACGACTTTCGCCGTCCCGCCAATAACCCTCGCTGAAGAGCATCGAGATTTCGTTGGGAGCGTCTGAGGTTTCCGACGCGGTTTCGAACAGGCCATAACTCTGATAGTTGTCGCCGTACATCCAGTTGCTGCGGCCTGCACTGGCCTCAGGTCCGGGACGCAGAAAAGCTTCGTCCCAGCGATGAAAGCGGATGCCGTCACGGCTGCTCATGAACAGGCCGTCGGTCAGATCGGAGCCGACGCGGGCGTAGGCGGCCGTGAGTTCTGCTCGCAGCTTAACCGGTTCGAGTGCCCGCAGCTTGCGGGTCATCTGACGCGCCGTGTAGCGCGTCGGAAATCCGAAGCGGAGATGCGGGGCGCGGTAATAGGGCTGAATGCCGTTGGTATACATCTGCTGGCGTGGCGAGCCGGGGTATTCGAGAGCGACCGGCTCCGACCAGTTGACCAGATCCGGAGACGTCGCCATCGAGATCGACCGCATGCCCTCAACCACTGTGCGAAAGTAAAGCACGTATTGTCTGTCGCGCGGCTCGAAGAACACGACATTCATGGAATCGAGAGCGCCCTGTTTGAAAATGGCTTCCTCGCTCTTCGTCCACTGGATCGCGTCGGGCGAAGTGAAAAGATGCAGTCCGGTTTTGGAATTGCCGCCGACCGCCTTGAACTTCTCCGACGCAGGACATCCCGGGCGCGTGTCGAGAAACGGGACGAAGGTCCCTGAATACGGGCTGCCGGGCCAGACGATGTTATTGGCAAGCGGATCGGAAACCTGCTTGGCCATCTGGCCGAGCAGCGGGAACTCTCTCAGATGGGGCTTTGTCCAAGTGATCCCGTCGCGACTCTCGGCGTAGCACACGACCGGGCTGTGTGACATCTGCAGCTTGCCAGTGTCCCAGACCATACGATGGCCGCCATAGATCATCTTGAACATCTCACCGTCACGCATGACAGTGGGATAGCCGCTGGTGTTCCCTTCCCACGGTTGGTCAAACCGGATGGCAACTTCGCGTGGTTGCGGATGGTGCAGCGTAAGGCGCGCCGCCTCGAGCTTGTCGATCAGGTAGCCGTCCACGAACAACTCACGACGCGAACCAATGTCGATCGGCTCGGCAGAGTGTACGACGCCCGCAAGCACAAGCAGAATGCTTAATGCTCCGACTTGAGGGTAGCGTTGATTCATTGCGTTTCCGCTTTTCAGGATTCGTGAGCCGTGGGCCGTAAGGCACCGGGCGCCCATTCAACTGCTCGAGAACAGTCGAACACAGGCCCAGCCGCTTACGCGTCACGGCTCACGAGTTTGAATCGCGTTCTTTACTTTACGGTCCTGAGCTTCCACAACATAAACGACGCACTGTTCAATATCCGACTCGCTGTCGAGAAACTCGATATCCCCCTTGGCGCTCCACACCGGTCGATCCTTCCAGACGGAGAATGCGCTACGCAGCTCCTTTGTCGCTTTGGCTTTCAATTGATCTCGCACCAGCTTCGGGGCGTAATCAGGAGCCGTCACGACCACGTGAACGTGATTGCTTCGAACGGTGACCGCCCAGAGCGACCAGTTCCGCACGCCGCTGATTTCGCGAATCGCATCTTCAGCGACTTTGCGCATCGAATCGTTCAACGTGATCACGTCGTGCTGCAAACGATTCTCGTGCCACGTTTGCAGCCGCGGCCGGGCAAGTTGCGGCCCGACATCACGGTGTCTCCATCCGCGAAAATCTCCCGGCAGAAACGTACTGTCCACCGTCCACGTTATGAATAACCCAAGTGGTGACGTGCTCATACGGACATGCCTCGACAACTCCGACGAGCCCAAGTCTAACATGACCGTGTGAGCCGTGGGCCGTAAGGCACCGGGCTGAAACGCATCGACACCCAACACCAAGGAACCTCAGCCCGGCCGCTTACGCGTCACGGCTCACGCACGGCATGAAGCTGAAACGGCCATTATTCCTTTTCGCCTCTTCGGAATCGGAATGCGTAGAGGCTTGTATCGCGCATGACGAACCGAAGCCGGATCGGCTTGCCGGCCAGTGCGCTTACGTCACCAGAACCGTTCCACGTCACCGGCCTTCGAACAGAGTTCCCGTTGATCTCGTCAGCGTTGCTGACCGCGAAGCCTTGAATTGGTTTTCCCGCTTCGTCCTGGATCTCGACAACGACCGTGCCGCCGGCGCTGGTGTCAACGTTTAGTTCCAAGTGGTCGCCAGCGAAAGTCAGCAGCTTGGTGACTAATTCGCCGCCGGTATAGGCCGCGTCAGCCGACATGAATCCGTCAAGCCGCAGCACGGCGCGACCACGTGCTCCGCGGCTCTTTTTCTGCGATTGCTCCTTGTGATGAACGTCCAGGCCCACGAAATAGAACCACAGCTCGTCACCCACGCGGATCGCATTTCCATCAGGCCAGATGGTCTTGCTCCAGAACGTGCCTTCGCGCCCCAGGCGGATGAACGGTTTTCGCTTCGGTGTGCGGTGCCAGTGAATGCCGTCGCGGCTGAGCGCTAGTTGCACGTCGATGGTGGACGGTTCCTGAATGTGTTTTCCCGACCACCACTTGCGGGTCAAATCGAACTTCCAGTGGTAATAAGCGTTTGGCAATCCAATGTAGACACTTTGTGATTCGCCGTAGCGGCTGATGTTGCCGCCGTAAAAGTCCATCCGCGTCAGCCCTTCCGGCGAGCCGGCCCGATCGACGCCATCGGGCTGGAGCACGGTTTCTTCACGCGACCAGTCAAGGAAGTTGTCCGACGTCGCTCGTCCGACATGCAGAACGACCGCCCGTCCGTTGTAGCCCTGATGAGTGCGTTTGTAGTAAGCGACTTGCTCCGGCGCCAGCTGCCACACGCGCGAGTACTGTACGTACTTGCCGATTCGCTCATCCCAGAAAACGGAATAGGCAGTGTCGTTTTTGGGGCCGGCGTTGACTTTCTTTGGACTCATCAGCCGCCAATGAATCCCGTCGGGCGACGCAAAGGCGTACTGAGCTTTGGGAAGCTGCTTCGTGACTCGCACGGGAATCGGTCCGTCGTCGCTTCTTTCCGGCTTGCCACTCACCGGCGAGACCTTGATGAACATCTTGTACTTCTCGTCGGGCGTCTTGGAATTGGGGTCGATGAACACGCACGGTCCGTCCATTTCGGAGAAGACATACTCGAAGTCATCGTTGGGAAGCAGAATGTTGTTCTCCTGCGAGCCATCCCACTCGCAAAGACCGAGATTGGGCTTGGTCCAGTGAACGCCGTCCTGCGATTCGGCGTAACAGAGAATGCGGTTGTAAGGACGTCCCCAGAGGTTCTTTCGCGGATCTTTCGGATCGGTCGATACGAAGTGGTGCGGCAGCGCGTTGTAGTACATCCGAAAAGTGTCGCCGTCTTGGAGGACGAACTGCCGCATGTCCAGAATGCCCGTGCCTTCCCACTGCCGGTCCTGAACGACGAGCCGCTCACCGGTCACACGGGCCGGATGCATCGTGATCTCGACGTTCTTCATCGACTCGACGAGATGCGTATCGCGACCATGTTCGTCAAACGGACCGATGAAGAGTTGCTTGTTCGATCCGATTTGCAGCGGTTCACTCGCCGGTGTGACTGTCGGTAGAAGTAGAGTTGCCAGGACGCAAAGCCACTTCGCGCGTCGCGATCTGTTCATTGCAACATCCCAGTGAGTCTTGTCGATGGTGTCCTGTTTGTTGGAGCTCACGCTTCAGTGTGTCTTGGACAGCAGGCAAAAGCCTGAACTCCAACGTCACATCAGAGCTTCAGTTGCGTTGCGCCAAAAGATGTCTTCGATATCGTCTGCGGAAAGCTCAGCGATCTCCGCGGCCTGCTTCATGGAGAGTAATTGCTCGTAGATGGCCAAGATCGGCCGCCCGTCGCAATGAGGAAACTGAAGGTCGAATCGCGACGTATCCAGCGACTGCCACGCTCGACCCAGAGCAACGTACTGACCGTGGAAATAGGTTGAGTCGACGCCGTCTGATCCGAAGAACAATCGCTTGGTGTTCTCCTTGGAAAAGAGTGTGATGAACGGCCTCACGTCGGTCACGGCCGAAAGGTCGTACCAGATGTTTGGCATGTCGCGCAGGCGGTCAATCGCCTGACGAATGGGCCAATAGGTAAAACTCCGGGCACAGTGAGCCAGGATCCACTTGATGTTTGGGTAGCGGCGCGTCGTGAACTCTGCCAAGTCTTCGAGATTGTGCTCATCCGCACAGCCGTGATGCCGGGACAGGTGCATTGTCACCCACAAGCCCAGTTCGTTAGCGAGTTCCATCTGTTCGTGCGGCAAAAACTCATGGATTCGGCATTGCGCGACGTCGCCGGTGACGGAGAACAATCGATACGGCTTCAAACCAATGAAGCCGTGGGTTACGGCGTCGTGCCGAATGTCCTCGACGTTGCAACCAGGTGTCACCAGACGATTCATTCGCGATTGCGAATCCTGGCTCACCTGCTGGATTGCCCAATCATTGTGAGCCTGGACGTCGATGCCCGGCGCCGGTGATCCTAGTACGAGGAAGTGAGTCTCACGACCTGGATAGAGCCGCTGTGCCCATGACTGCAGCGTCTCCAAATCAGCATGCGACCATGTGCGTCCCGTTCCCTGGCCCATGTGTTGCGGGTTGAACAGATGAATATGGGCATCGAAGACGCGAGCCGGGACGAACTCTTCCAGCTCTTCTTCCCAGATCTGGCGATCATGCTCTGTGTATGTGGTGGGTGTCAAATGAGGGCTCCTTGGCAACGATGCTACAGCTATCTCAGGGTTACTCGGCCTTCACAAACTGGAACGAATACAGGTCTGCGTCCCTTAACTCGAAGAGCAGCCGGACCGGCTTGCCGGCGATCGACGAGAGATCGGCGTCGCTGTTCCACTTCACGCGTCTGGCGATCGAATCGCCGAAGATCTCTGGACAGTCCGCCACAGAGAAACCGTTGACTGGCTTGCCGTCTCCGTCCTGGATCTCGACGCGCACGCTACCGGCGGCGGACGTGGAGAAGTTGAGTTCCAACTGAGTACCAGCGAAGACAAGTGGCTTGGTCAGAACATGTCCGGCATTCAAACCGGCGGAAGCGGAGACGAAACCGTCCACGCGCATCGTGTGACGGCGGACTCGGCAACTTTCTCCCTGATAGTAACCTTCGATGACGTACAGGGAGATTTCGTCAGGCGCGCCGGCCAGATGCGAAGCCGTTCCAACCAGTCCCCACGCGACAAGGTTGTTGCGGCACACCCAGCGATCCGGTTGCAGACCGGGACGCACGAAGGCTTCCTGCCAGCGGTGAAACGTCTCGCCGTCGCGACTGCTCATCAGTATCGTGTCGGACACTCCCGGCAGCGGGTGGTCGATCGGTGATTTACGGCTCGGCACGAAGCGTTTTGGGAAGCCGAGATAGATGTGTGGCGCTCGAAAGTACGGCTGAATCTGATTGACGTAGAGGTGTTCGGCCGGTGCGCCGGGATACTCCAGAAACTGCGGTTTCGTCCAATTGAGGAAGTCGGGCGAAGTACACGTCATGATGTCCCGTTTGCCGGCTCGCCCCTGGCGGTGGTAATCCACGTACAGCCCGCGGTTTGCATCCCAGAATGCGAGGTTCTGCGAGTCAAACGCACCGTCGGTAATCACCGGCTTATCGCTCATCAGCGACCAATGAATCGCGTCCGGCGACTGAAAGACGAACAGTCCGCCTTCGTGCTTGCTGCCGCCGATCGCTTTGTACCTTGCCTCAGGCTTGCAATTGGGATTGGGATCTTTGAACGTCACGAAGTTATGCCGGCCTACTCCATCCCAGATAATACTGTTCTCTTTCGAGCCGTTGAACTCGACAAGCCCCAGCTTCGGCTTCGTCCACGTGACGCCGTCTTTGCTCTCGGCGTAGCAAACGGTCTGGTGCGAGGCGCTCTGTCCAGGCACGTGGTGGGAACCACGGTAGTACATGCGGTACACTTCCCCGTCGCGGAACACCGTGTGATAAAAGCACGTGTTTCCTTCCCACGGCTGATCATGCACGATCGCCACTTCGCGCGGCTGCGGCCGATGCAACTCGAGCCGAGCGTCATCCAGCCGCTCGATGAGATGATGATCGACGAACAACTCTCGTCGCGACTCAACGGGGATCGGACCATCGGCTCGCGCCGAGCTTGCCAATGCGAAGAGAATCGTCAATATGTTCATACATCGAACGAGAAGCAGCAGTCGCGGGCGTATCATGGCTTGGCTTTCGAAGTGAACTGAAACGAGTACAGATCGGCGTCTTGCAGTACGAACTTGAGCCGCACGACCTTTCCAGCAAGCTGGCTCACATCCTTCCCGGACTTCCACGAGACGACGCGGTCGATCTGGTCGCCGAATTGCACTTGGCAGTCATCCAGCGTGAAGCCGGGAATGGGTTTGCCGTCGGCGTCCTGACACTCGACCCTTAAGCTGCTGGCGGCGGACGTCGAGAAATTGATTTCGAGCTGCGAGCCATCGAACGTCAGCGCCTTCGTGACCAACGCGCCGCCGCTCAGCGGTGCCTGCGCTGAGACAAAGCCGTCGAGGCGGAGCGTGTAGCGGCGGAAACTCGTGTGAGCGCCTTCCCAATAGCCTTCCATCGCGTAGAACGAGATTTCGTCGGGAGCGCCCTCAAGATGCGACTTCGTTTGCACCATGCCCCAAAAGACGAAATTGTCGCCGTAGACCCAAGTGTCTTTGCGAGCCGGTCCCGGCCGAATGAACGCTTCGCCCCAACGATGGAATGTTACGCCGTCACGGCTTGTCATTAACGCCGCGTCGGTCACCGTGGTCCCGTATCGTGGGTGCTGTTTGGCGCGGAACTGCCGCTCTTGGAGTCCGGGCAGCTCGGTCATCGACTGCGACCAGCCCCGGTCGTTGTATCGCATGGGGAAGCCCATGAAGATGTGAGGCGCACGGTAATACGGTTGGACCTGGTTGGTATAAAGAGCCTGCTCGGCGGCGCCGGGGTATTCGAGCCACTGTGGCTTTGGAAAACTGCTCGCGTCCTTCGACGCCGCGGTCATGATGCCGCGTACACCCTTGTCGAAACTGCGATGATACTCCCGATACACCGCGCCCACCGAATCCCAGAACATCAGGTTTTGGGAATCGAACGCGCCCGCGGTCGTAAAGGGCTTGTTGCTCTTCAACTGAAAATGAATTCCGTCCGCCGACACCATCAAGTACAGACCGCGCGGCTTGCTGCCGACGATCACGATCTTGTAGCGTTCTGAAGCCGGGCAATTGGGGTTTGTGTCCTTGAACACGGCGGTGTGCGCGGGACTGCCGCCGATCTCCCGCACCATCGCCTCGTCGAGGATCAAATTGTTCTTGGTGGAACCCTGAAACTCGACGATGCCCAATTCCGAGCGCGTCCAGTGGATGCCATCCGTGCTCTCGGCCAGGCAAAGTGTCTCCCAGGAGTTCTTGTTGGTTTGATAGGCTTTCGAATTGGGATGATGGCCGCCCCGGTAGTAGATTCGGAAGCGGTCGCCATCCTGGAACACACTTTGATACGCACTGCCGTTTCCTTCCCAAGGTGCGTCGGTGCGGAACACAACCTCGCGGCGAACCGGCCGATGCAGCTGGAGCCGCGCTCCGTCAAGCCGTTCAATGAGGTGGTGATCGACAAACAATTCGCGGCGCGATCCGATGTCGATCGGCTCCGCGGATTGTGCAACGGCTGCGAGGACAAGAAGAATCGTGGAAAGAATCGCGGTTTTCATGTTGTCTCTCATTTGCGGTGTATCTGCTTGTCCGTCATGGCTGCTGGTCTGATTGGTTGATGACTCCCAGTTCGTTGAGGACTTCGAACGACGGCTCGTAGGCCTTCTCGCCGCCTTCGCGCGACGTGAAGAAGTTGAACATGTACACACCGTTGGCGTTCTTCCGCATCAGTTCCCGCGCTGCCGCGCGATACTCATCAGCCCTCAGATTCTTCTGGCCTCCGCCGCGCGTGCATTCGATGCCGCCGTAAACCGGCACGGTGGTGATGGCTCGCTTCCATTGCTCAACCGGCAAGTCGCCGCGTTCAAACAGAAACTCGGACACCGCCACGTAATCCAACCAGCCGTGCTTCGCCCAGGCAGGAACGTCGCAGCCGATCTGACGTGCGGTTTCCGGCGTCGGCGGCGTCCGTCCGAAGTTCGATGGAACGCGCACGCCGAGAATCAAACGTCGTCCGCGCTGACGGCCCACCTCGTCGAGCATGCTACGAACACGCTCGACAAGCGAGTTCATCTTGGCGACACGCTCGTCTGTCTCGCCGTCTTTGAAAAACCTTGGGAAGCGGTTGAAATCGAGTTCGATGCCATCGCAATCGTATCGTCGCACAGCTTCCTCGATGAGTCGGAACGTATAATCGCGGACCTCCTGGCGGCCAAAGTCCATTGCCCCGCTGCCTTGATACTGTTTGGTGCCCAGCCGCCAATCGGGATGGTCGGCCAGAAACTGCGTCCGCAAGAAGTCAACGCCATGGTCGTCGTTCATACGAAACGTCAGCAGAGCTTCGCGGCCGCGCCGCTTTGTTTCGGCCAGCATGATTGCGTACGGATCGACGCCTCCATCGAAAAACGCTTTCAGATTGGCGAACCGCTGCTTTTCCGATGCGGGCCATTTCGCTCGTTCTTCCGGAGTCGAATGCGTGCCACGCATCGTGCCGACTTTCGTCGGATAGTACATGACTTGCGCGTTGATGCAGACCAGCACCGTATCGACACGGCTGCCGTCATAAGCGACTTCTTCGATAAGCCGCTTCACGTCGTCCACGGTGACCGGCACGGGGCCTTTGCTGTTGGCCGTCGTCGAGAGGCACGAATCGCCATCGAAATTGTAGAGCACCCGACGCCGCCGGAGATTTCTGTCGGCTGGCTCTTGCCCGTAGCTGATGTCGGTCACGCATGGCACCAGGCCCGCCCAGCAAAGCCAGAGGACGAGACAGCGGCGCGGGAGGGAAACGGGTTGTTTTTCAGTCACTGAGTTCTTCCTCTCTCGCCTATCCACGGGGCGTAATCACTCATCCTTCGGCCACATCGACAGATCCCACTTCGCCACACCCATGTGATAGCGCTGGTGCCACGGGAACGTGTGGGCGGCGAACTTGGGATGCTTCGGTCCGAAGTAATAGGCGGTGACGATCGAGCCGTTGTCAAGTTGAACGCTCGAAGGATAACCGCAGTCCGTTTTGTGCCAGTCGCGCGCCGGGCAGGAAATCAGCACGACCGGCAGTGACCATGTGTCGCCACCATTATTGCTCATCCGCAGGACGACGCCGAACAGGCCGGGGATACGGCTGGTGATTGAGCACAGAAGACGCCCATCGGCCAACTCCAGCAAATGCGCGTTTTCCTGACCCTGTGGTGATATCAGCTTTGGCTCGGACCATGTTTTGCCTTTGTCGCGGGAACGGATCAGAGTCTCACCGCTGCCATGCGGCAGAGCGTTGTCCATCCGGTCACGGCAACTGGTGCGGCACACGGCCAGCCATTCTCCGTCGCCGCGGCGCAGAATAAACGACTCGCTGACGTCGGCCGCTGTCGTTTGCTCGCTGCCCCACGTTCGGCCACCATCGGAGCTGAAAATCACACTGGCCTCGCGTCGTCTTCCCTCACCGGGCAGCTTTCGATACGCCGGACAAACGA
>PBSM01000089.1 GCA_002726245.1 Planctomycetaceae bacterium
AAAATCTGGGGGGGGGGCCGCGATGTTAAGATGGCGAGGGATTTAGGCTTGGAGCGGTTCCATGCTCAACCCAAATGGGAAATCCCGGCTGAGAGGGTTTTGGAACGGCTCCCGCGCGCGAGTGCGATCATCGTCGATCAGTCGGAGCCCTTTCTCGGCTTGGCAGAACGCAGGCTTGAGCGTTTCGCGACGCGAGTCACGCTTGTTCAGGCCCGGCTGCAGGACGATTGGAGCGACGGGCTGACGCGGCAACCAACTTCGATTGTCAGCATGTCTGCGATTCATCATCTCGATCCTCATGAAAAGACGCGTCTCTATCTGCAGGCTTTCGATTGCCTGGACGAGCAGGGGCTGTTCGTCAACGGTGACAAGGTGCGAGACTCAGATACTGACAAGTACCTGACGTACCTCCAGAATTGATCGGAGCACATGGAGCATGTCATGGCGAGTGGCCTTGCCCCGGAAACGATGCACGCCGCGATGCGAGGCTGAATTGAACGGAATGTGACCAACTTTGGCCAACCCAAGGTGAGCGGAGACGATTGCCACGAGACGGTCGATGCTCAACTGCAGTACCTCCGAGATGCTGGGTTTGTTGAGACCGAAGCACCGTGGCAGCGGGATCTATGGGCCGTTCTTGTCGCGAGGAAAGGCGGCTAGGATATCTGTCGATACGTAACTTCTTCTCAGTGATCAAACTCCGACTCGCATGCGCAACGTCACCACCCTAGTCCTCGGCGGTGGTCGAGGAACTCGTCTCCACCCACTTACCAAGTACCGCTCGAAGCCCGCTGTTCCGCTGGCGGCCAAGTATCGCTTGATCGACATTCCGCTCTCGAATTGCATTAACAGTGGTTTGAATCGCATCTATGTGCTGACACAGTTTCTGTCGGTCAGCCTGCACAGTCACATTCGCCGCACCTATACGTTCGATTCGTTCAGCGGTGGTTTCGTGGAGCTGCTCGCCGCACAGCAGACGACCGAGGCGGGGACCGATTGGTATCAGGGTACGGCGGACGCCGTCAGAAAGAACTTGCGGTACTTCGACCAGCCTGGCGTCGATTACGTGCTGATCCTGTCCGGCGACCAACTGTATCGCATGGATTATCGAGAGATGTTGGACACGCATATGCGTTCCAAAGCGGATGTGACGATCGGCGCGTTGCCGGTGTCGCGCGAGGATGCCCGTTCGCTGGGTGTAATGCGGATCGATGAGACAGGCCGTGTCTACGGTTTTCTCGAGAAGCCTCAGACGGACGAAGACATCGAGCTTGTCCGAACCGACCCCGAGTGGATCGACAAGCGAGGGATATCGAGCCAAGGCCGTGAATGCCTCGCCAGTATGGGCATCTACGTTTTCAATCGCGACTTCCTGGTCGATGTGCTGACAAAGACCGCGTATGAGGACTTCGGCAAGGAAGTCTTCCCGGCCGCCTTTCGCGCACGCCATGTGCAATCGCATCTGTACGACGACTATTGGGAAGACATCGGGACGATCAAGGCGTTCTTCGACGCGAACCTCAGCCTGGCAAGCAGCAAGCCGCCCTTCGACTTTCATCTCCCTGAAGCTCCCATCTATTCCCGAGCTCGTTTCCTGCCGCCCACGATTCTAAATGGAGCATCTGTCAGCAGCAGCATGATTGCTGACGGATGTAGGATCGGGACGGGAGCGATCATCGAGAACAGTGTGATTGGGCTCCGCTGCGTGATCGGCGAGAACGTGACGATCAAGAACTCGATCATCATGGGAGCTGACTTCTATGAGTCTGAAGACGATCGGAATGGCAGCCGAGCCAGCCATCCTGCCGTCGGCATTGGCTCGGGGAGTATTATGGATGGCGCGATCGTCGATAAGAACTGTCGGATCGGAAAGAATGTTCGCATCGTGAACTCAGATGGAATTGAGAACAGCGAAGACGCCGAGGACTGCGTAATCCGAGATGGGATTCCGGTCGTACTCAAGGACGCTACGTTGCCCGACAGTTGGAAGCTATAAAGTAGCCATCACGCTCCGCGTGATGAAATGCGGAAGTTGTAGGGACGCGGATTCGCTTACCAGAGCTTAACTGGCATGGAACGGTGCTTCGCCGCACGGCTCTCATCACGCGGAGCGTGATGGCTACATCAGCCCCCAAATCCGCTGTATCGCTTCACCCCGCGATTGAACATCACGCGAGCAAGTCCGATGAAGAAGATCAGCCACGCGGCCTCAATCAGTAAGCCTCGCGCTAACTCGGTCCCCGTGATCTTTCCCAGGAAAACAGCAGCCGGGAAGTACGCCAGGTACTGCAGAGGCAGCAGATCGACCAGCGAACGCCACGGCTCGGGCAGCATATCCAGCGGAAACATGTGGCCTGACAGAAAGAAGTTCATCAGCATATAGATGAACAGCAGTGAACGAACTTCGAGCCACCAGAAGCCGATCAGTCCGAGCGAGGCTTCGAGGAAATAACCGAGCAGGAATCCCATGACCAGCGTCGCGAGGAAGGCGGCAAAAATGATCGCCGATTGCGTAGCCGCTTCCGCAGGCAGGCCGTAGAAGTAGCGATGGCACAGGAAAAACACAAGTCCAAACGGCGCGATCGCAACGGAGTAATAAGCCATCTTGTGAGCGACTCGCCCCAGCAAGAGAAACCCCAGCATATCGACTGGCTGAATCAGAAACTTCTTGATCTCGCCTTCTCGAATCTGCCGCGCGATTCCTCCTGCCAAGCCGGGCATACTCGAGAACGCTCGGCTAACCATTGTCAACAAGTAATAGGCAATGACGTGATCGCGAGCGTAGCCCGCCAGTCGTTCTTGCCCGCTCGCGTCAAAGACCGCTGTCCACAAGAAGATCTGCGTCACGATCGGCAGGAACCGCATCAACGTGCCGAGCGCGAAGTCGCCGCGATACACAAGCCGCTCTTCGAGACAGATGCGTAGAATCGTCCACCAGGTTGCAACGTGTGCGTACATTAATCGCTTCGCTTAATGACCAAATCCGAATGACCAAGTGAAGTGGTCAGTGGTCAGTGGTCAGTGGTCAGTGGTCATTGAGATTTCGGGTTTCGGTTCGACATCTTCATCGTCGCGGACGCTGGAAAAGACGTTCGCGATCACTTCCTCCAACGGAGGATCTTCCACAACGACATCTTCGATCGTGTGCTCCGACAAGAGTGCCGCAAGCGTCTTGGAAACATCCACACGATCGATTCGCACTTTTGCTCTCGGTGGTTGAATCTCCAAGACCTCGCCGAAACGCTCCAACGCCTTCATGGAATCATGTTCGGCAAATTGCAAGGTGACGATCTTGTGTCCGCTGAAGCTATCCACGATGCCACTTAGTGAGCCATCGTATTCAATCCGGCCCTTGGCAATGACCACGACACGCTTGCACAAGGCCGCGATATCCTTCATGTAATGGCTCGTCAACAGAATCGTCACCTTGCGCTCTTCCTGGTAGTGCTTGAGGAATTGCTGGATGTTGTGTTGAGCGACGACATCAAGGCCGATCGTTGGTTCGTCCAAGAAGAGAACTTCCGGTGAGTGAAGCAGAGCCGCGGTCAATTCCATTTTCATCCGCTCACCGAGAGACAATTCTCGGACCGGTTGCTTGAGGAGGTCGCCGATCTCCAAGAGGTCCGTCAACTCGTCCCGAGTTTTATTAAAGGTCGCTGGATCGATTCGATAGATCTGCTGATGGAGCCGGAACGATTCTTGAGCCGGCAGGTCCCACCAGAGCTGATTTTTCTGGCCCATCACCAACGCGAATCGCCTTCGATACGCGTTTTCCCGCTTCCACGGAACATGCCCCATGACGCGAGCTGTCCCGCTCGTCGGGTTGATCACGCCGGATAGCAGCTTCAGCGTCGTTGTCTTGCCGGCCCCGTTTGGCCCCAGAAAGGCTACAAACTCGCCTTCGTCTACGGTCAGATCGATACCCCGAACGGCCAAAACTTCGCGGTACTCTCGCCGAAACAATCCGCGCAGCGAGGCGGCGAGCCCTTCCTTCTTCTGGTAGACGCTGTAACTCTTCTCAAGCTTCTCAATCTCGATCACTGGCATGGTGCTGGATTATAAGTCCCGCTCCCACAAACGGATAGGCTCGCCGAGCGAGCCGCCGGACTGAGTTGTCGCATTTTCTCAGCTCCGCTATAATCCACCCGAAAGTCGTTGTTCGCTCCGCGAACAAAACGCCATGTTCGCGGAGCGAACAGCGACTATGCACAAGGAGGACGGATCACGACCGGATATCGGATTGGCATCGGTCACGACACGCATCGGCTGGCGGAAGGTGGCCCGCTGCGGCTGGGAGGCCTCGATATCGAGCATGATCGGCATGCCGTTGGACACAGCGATGCGGATGTGTTGTTGCATGCGATCACCGACGCTGTGCTAGGCGCGGCCGCTCTCGGTGATATCGGCGAACTGTTCCCGGACACGGACGAAGCCAACCACGGCCGCGATTCGGCCGAAATGCTCCAACTAGCCTACGGCAAAGTTGTCGAGGCGGGTTACTCGCTCGTGAACCTCGACTGCATTGTGTTCGTCCAACAACCAAAGCTGAGTTCACACAAAACTGCAATCCGACAGCGGATCGCAGCGATTCTGAAAATCGATCCGGCGGCCGTTGGAGTGAAGGCGAAAACCGGTGAAGGAGTCGATTCAGTCGGCCGCGAAGAAGCCATCATGGCACAGTGTGTCGCCCTGCTCATACAAACGAAGGAATGAAGTGATTCCGCACGAATTAATGAAAGAGAACGAATCGCGTCTCCCTCATTCGTGCTCTTTCATTAATTCGTGCGGTCCTTCTTCTTATCTCGAACTAACACAATCACCAGAATGGCTCTAGCAACCGAAGCCCCCGTCGCGACAATCTCGACTGATACTGCAATGAACATTCGCATTTACAACACACTCACGAAGACGAAAGAACCATTCGAGCCGGTGACACCTGGCAAGATCGGGATGTATCTGTGCGGACCGACGGTTTACAAAGAGGCTCACATCGGCCACATGGTCGGGCCGGTGATCTTCGATACGATCAAGCGGTACCTGACTTACTGCGGCTACGAGGTGGATTTAGTCGTCAACATCACCGACGTTGATGACAAGCTGATCGGTCAGTCGCAAGAGCGAGGCATCTCGATGTCGCAAGTGGCAACCGAGATGACAATGGACTATTGCGCGAACCTGCTCGAACTGGGAGTCGATCAGATCAGCAGCATGCCTCGCGCGACGGAGCACATGAGCGAGATCATCTCCTTCATCGAGGACTTGATCGCCAAAGATTTCGCTTACGCGTCAGGTGGTGATGTTTTCTTCGACGTTGCCAAGGACAACGAGTACGGCAAACTAAGCAATCGCTCAGCCGACGACCAGCAGGGAGAAGGCGGCGGCGCGGCCGCGAAGAAACGATCGTCCGGGGATTTCGCTCTTTGGAAGGGAGCGAAGCGAGACGAGCCATCTTGGGAGAGCCCTTGGGGGCCGGGGCGTCCCGGTTGGCATATCGAATGCTCGGCGATGAGTCGCCGCTTGCTTGGCGAAACCTTCGACATTCACGGTGGCGGTTTGGATCTCGTCTTCCCACATCACGAGAACGAGGTCGCTCAGAGCGAGTGTTGCCACGGCAAACCGATGGCGAAGTATTGGATGCACAATGGTCTGTTACGAGCCGGCGAGGCCGGAAAAGTTGGCGGACGCGGCGATCGCGAAGGCGGCGACGGCGAAGCTGAACAACAAGCGGCAAGCGGCAAGATGAGCCGCTCCGCCGGTGCCGGTGGCTTGCGTGGACAGATTCAACACCACGGCGGTGAACGGATTCGCTTCTTCCTGTTGCGCACGCATTACCGCAGCACGGTCGTCTTTAGTGACGATGCGTTGGCAGAGGTGGGCTCGGCATTGGAGAAGTTCTACGTTTTCTTTGAACGCTACGAACGCGTTGCAGGTGAGAGTTTCTATCGTGCCGCCAACAGCAGTCGCGAGAGCGGCGAGATCGATGCCGGCGGTAGCGACTTGCTTGCCGAAGTGAAACTAATCCGCGAGGCCTATCTCACCAAGATGGATGATGATTTTAATACCGGCGGCGCGGTCAGCGAATTGTTCAATTTGCTCGGCGCGTTGAACAAGTTCTCTGAACAGAAGCAACTGGAGGAACCGAGCAAACGCAAACAGGAAGATGTTGACGCGTTTTGTCGAGGTGTGGAGACATTGCGTGAACTGGCTGCGATCTTGGGCTTGCTCCGCAAACCGGTTGCGCGTGCTGGAGGCGGAGGCGGCGAAGAGGTGATGGATAGTCTGGTACAAGTCTTCATCAAGATACGCGCGGACGCTCGCGCGAACAAAGACTTCGCACTTGGCGATCGGATTCGTGACGATCTGGCTGCCGCCGGAGTCACACTCGAAGATCGCAAAGAAGGAACGACGTGGCGAATGTAACGTAGCCATCACGCTCCGCGCGATGAAAAGCGGCCGTAAGCTCGACTCCCTAGCAATGAGGTCTCGCGCAGCGCTTCGAACTCGTACCCGACACCGCTATCATCACGCGGAGCGTGATGGCTACTTTGGAGCAAGGATGACAAACACGACTGGCGAACTGATCCTCGGTATCGACCCGGGATTGAATATCACGGGTTATGGCGTACTGGAAATCACGCCATCGGGCCCAAAACTAATCGAAGGTGGTGTTGTTCGCGTCCCAAATCGCCAGCCGCTGGAGAACCGCCTAGCTGAGTTGCACGTAGGCGTGTCGGATGTGATCGATTCTCATCGCCCGGCGGCGATGGCGATTGAAAAGCTTTATTCGCACTACTCCCGCCCGATGACTGCCATCTTGATGGGGCATGCGCGAGGCGTCATCTGTTTGGCGGCGGCGCAGAAGCAGTTGCCGATCGTCCACTACGCCGCGACGCAGGTAAAACGAATGCTGACGGGAAACGGACGGGCTCCGAAGAGTCAGATGCAGCTCGCGATTTGTCACGAGCTCGGGCTGGCAGCCCCGCCCGACCCGCCTGACGTCGCGGATGCCTTGGCGATTGCTCTGTGTCACCATCACCTGGGCCGCCGAGTTGCTTAGGTGGGATCGTTTGTCAGTAGGCAGTCGGATACATTCGTTTAACCGCAAGCCGGAGGCGTGCGCTTCGCAGGCGTGAGAAAACGCACGCCTCCGGCTTGCGGTTAAACGAGCAAGTTGGCCCACCAATGAACAGGTACCTCTTTGATCACGAAACTGACAGGCAAACTGTTGTCGGTTGACGACGGTTCCGTGACGCTGGAAGTAGAACCGTTCGAGTACGAGATTCTGATTCCCGATTTCAACCGCCGCCAACTTCAATCTCAAGTCGGGAAGCCAGTCACCTTTCACACGCTGCATTATTTCGAAGGTGATCCCACGCGTGGCCGAATGACGCCGCGATTGGTTGGTTTTCTGAAGAAAGCGGAACGTGAGTTTTTCGAGATGTTCTGCTCGGTTGACGGCGTTGGTATGAAGAAAGCCTTACGAGCAATGGTGCGGCCTGTCCAAGATGTCGCTACTTCCATCGAAGAACAGGACGCCAAGGCGTTGTCTGCCCTACCAGGTATTGGGCCGGCAACTGCCGAGCGGATTATCGCTAAACTGCGCCGTAAAATGCCAAAGTTCGCACTCATGGTTGGCCGTGACGAGCCGACGGCGGCGGATGGTCAAAGCGATGTTGTCGAAGATGCCTTCCAAGCATTGGTCGCCCTCGGACATACCGAAACAGACGCCAAGCGTCTACTCGACAACGTGCTTGAAACAACGAAGAAACGCTTCAAAGACGTCAACGCACTCCTGACGGCGATCTACGAACAAAGTCATGGCCGAAACTGAATTCATCGATCCGCCGGCAGCAGCCTACGACGAAGCAGCGATCGATCAGGAATATGCCACACCTCACGGCCAGCCGTGCGAAGCATGCGGCTGCCCAATCGAAGGCCATGACAAGTTCTGTCCCGCATGCGGGGCGTCGCAGGTTGTCGAAGCCACCGTCGTCGTTGATGAACCGAATCTGCAGAAGTTCTTTCGCTGTGACAACTGCGGCAGCGAAGTCGCGACCGATCCCGAGCAAAGAAGTTACGTTTGCCCGTTCTGCGACTCAACCTATGTTGTCGAGTTCTCGCCGGAGCAAACCGATCGGCAATCGCCCGAGTTCATCATCGGTTTCGCGGTCACCTCCGACCAAGCACAAGAGAAGTTTCGGACGTGGATCGCGGACAACGGGTGGTTTCGCCCTGGCGATTTAAGGACGGCGGCGATCGCTGATAAGCAGAAAGGCGTGTATTTACCGTTCTGGTCATTCTCGATGCTGGCCCAGAGCCGTTGGTCGGCCAGGATCGGCGAGTATTGGTATCGCACCGAAACCTACACGACGACTGATTCCAAAGGCAACACGACGACACATACACGACAAGTCCGAGAAACAGAATGGTGGCCGCTCAACGGAAAGCATCATCACTACTATGCCGGATTTCTCGTTTCGGGAAGCAGAGGTTTGCCCCAAAGTCAGGCCGAACGGATCAAGCCGTTTAACTTGCCGGCGTTGAGACGTTACGAACCGTATTTCCTTGCGGGGTGGCTGGCCGAAGAGTACTCGATAGCCCGTGATCAGGCTTTGCAACTGTGCCAACAAGAGTTCTATCTCCGCGAGCAGCGCAACGTCGCTACGTTTCTGCCGGGCGATACACATAGCGGGTTGCAGGTGTCGAGCAACTTCAGCAATGTGAATTCCGATCTGTGCTTGCTGCCGGTATATGTGCTCAGCTATCGCTACCAGAAGAAACTGTATCGCTTTCTCGTGAATGGCCAGACGGGCAAGATCGCTGGCGATAAGCCTCTGTCTTGGAAACGGATAGCAGCGATGGTTGTGGGCGTGTTGATTGTGATAGGCATCGTAGTGCTTATTGGAGTGGTGGTTTCCCAGCATGGCTGATCTGCTCGAAAAATGTTCCGTCTGCCAGGCGTTGATCGACGAGGAGGATCTGTTCTGCGCGAACTGTGGCACCGAGGCCCCGCATCGCGAGGCAACCGAGAACGCCGACGCGCATACTTTCAAACACAACTTCGAGTGTCAGGGATGTGGGGCGTCGATGAGCTACGATGCGGAGGCCCAGACGCTGGCATGCCCTTTTTGTGGCTCGGAGCACCTGGAAGAGAAGCAGCCGGCGAAGTCGCTCAGTCCGACTCGTATTGTTCCCTTCGCGGTTGATCGAGATTCCGCCGTCGTCGCGATGCGCAAATGGCTTGGCAAAGGATTCTGGCGTCCCAGTGACTTGTCGGAACGCGCGGGGGTGACGAACATGGCCGCCGTCTATGTGCCGTATTGAGTCTTCACGGTGAGGACCTTCACGTACTGGACGGCGGATAGCAGCCAGACTCCGTTCGGCGCGAGCGGCGACTGGGTGCCGATGTCTGGCGAACATCACGGCCATTACTCCGGCGTGTTGATTGGGGCCAGCAGCGTCTTGACGCCGGCGGAAACTTCCGCGATCTGTCCGTTTGACATTGCAAAGGGTCTGTCGCCGGAAGGTATCGATCTGCGAGAGGTCATCGTCGAACAGTTTCGCGTGCAACGCAAATACGCGCGGCCGCTGGCCAGACGGGGGTTGGAGAACTATGAGCTTCAGGCTTGCGAGCAGTACGTGCCCGCGCGCTGCCGCAACCTCCACGTAAACGTGCGGATGGAAGGTCTGTCGAGCGAGCCGGTTCTGCTGCCGGTCTGGGTCATGGCCTACCGATATCAAGACCGTGTCTTCCGCTTCCTCCTGAATGGACAAAGTGGTCGCGCGACGGGACAGGCTCCGACCTCGTGGAAGAAGATCGTGATTGCGATCTTGCTCGCGCTTTTGGCGCTGATCTGCGTCATCTTGTGTGCTGGTGGCGGTGCGGCCCTGCTGAACGCGAGCAACTGAGTCTTAACTTCGCGCCGGATAGCGTCAAAGTAGGCTGGACGCCCTCGTCCGTCCGCGTGACTTGGACGGACGAGGGCGTCCAGCCTACAAAGATGCGCCACGGCGCGCAGATGTACCGACGAACCGTTTCTGTTGAGAGAAACAAGCCTGTAGGGTATCCTAGTGCCGATAGAGAGAGACTGTCATCACGATGAAAGGTAGCAGATGTCTCACCCCATTCCATCCCACCTAGATGAAGCACGTCGCACGATGCTCCAGGCAGGCTCGCTTGGATTGTTGGGACTAGGGATGAATCATGTCGTCGGGCTCAAATCTGCGGACTCCGCGGAGACGCTGCCGACGAGTGGCCAAGCCAAGTCAGTCATCTTCGTGTTTTTGTCCGGCGGCTTGACGCAGCATGACAGCTTCGATCCGAAGCCCGACGCTCCGTCGGACATTCGCGGCGAGTTCAATCCGATCGCCACACGCACGCCCGGCCTGCAAATCTGTGAGCATCTGCCGATGCTTGCCGAGCGGAGTCAGAAATGGAGCGTCATCCGGTCGCTGACAACTCCCTACAACGGGCACTCCGAAGGACATATGGTGATGCAGTCGGGGCGTACACCGTTACCGATTGGCTTCAACGGCAGCAAGCCGCAGTCAAGCGATTGGCCTTCGATCGCTTCGATTGTCGGAGACGCTTTGCCACCGCGCAACAACAACTTGCCACCCGCCATCGCTCTGCCTGAGCGGCTCGTGCATCGCACAGGGCGAGTCATCCCCGGCCAGTTTGGTGGCCAGATGGGCAGTCGCCGCGATCCGTGGTTCATCGAGGCTTCGCCCTTCAACCCGAAGTCCTATGGAGCCTACCCGGATTATGAATTCCATTTCGTTCGCGGACGCGAGCGGAACGACGACTTGAAGTTCCAGGCACCAAACCTAAGCTTACCCGAAGGCATCAACCGCACTCGCTTCGCCTCGCGATTGGCTCTGCGCAACTTGCTGGATGGCCAGCGACGGCAACTGGAAACTGCTGCTGGTGTGCAGTCGTTTGATCATTACCGCGAGGCTTCCGTCTCTCTGCTGACGAATCCAAGCGTGCAGCAAGCGTTCGACGTTCACAATGCCGACGCGAAAGCACTCGATCGATATGGCCGAAACGCATTCGGCTGGTCCTGCTTAATGGCTAGGCAACTGGTCGAAGCCGGAGTGAACTTGGTTCAAGTGAACCTTGGCAACAATGAATCGTGGGATACTCACGACAACGGCTTCCCGCTTCTCAAAGATTGTCTGTTGCCGCCGACCGACCGAGCCATCTCGGTTTTGCTTGATGATCTGCAAGAACGAGGCCTGTTGGATGAAACGCTGATCGTCATGTGCGGCGAGATGGGCCGCACGCCGAAAATCAACACGAAGCTTCCTGGCCGCGACCATTGGGGAGCCGTGCAGAGTGTCTTCGTCGCTGGTGGCGGTGTGAAGGGTGGTGTGGTTGTCGGTGCGTCAGACGCCGAGGGAGCTTATCCGGCCGCTGATCCGCAACGTCCTGAGAACCTTGCGGCAACGATTTATCACGCGCTGGGCATTCCTCCGGCGGCCGCCTGGCACGACGAATTCGACCGACCGAACCGTATCTACCATGGCGTCCCGATCACGTTCGCGTGAGCAGCCAAGCGCGTTGTACCGGTCGCGGATGGCGTTGGCGCTTTTGTGAAAGTGCCACTTTCAGTCGCAAACAGAATAGAATGAGTTGGAGTTCCGCCTTTAGGCGGCCGAAAGCACGAAGACTCACAGCGCGGCAAGACCGGCTGAACCCAGGACTCCAACCAAGCGTTTGCATGATGACGCCGTTTCTACAGCAAAACAAGGTTTTGTGCTCAACAACGCGCCGCGGATTGTTTCAATTTGGCGCGTTGGGCGCACTCAACCTGGCGTGGCCGAAGCTATTGCCGGCGAGTGATACGCAAAGCCTTCCCGCACTGAAAGGTTTTGGAAACGCGAAGAGTTGCGTTGTGATCTTCCTCTTCGGCGGGCCAGGGCAGCAGGATTTGTGGGACTTGAAACCAGAGGCTCCGGCCGAGGTCCGAGGCGAGTTCAAGCCGATTGCAACCAACGTCAGCGGTATCGCGATCGGCGAGCACTTACCTTTGCTTAGCCAGCAGGCCGACAAGTTTGCGATCGTACGCAGTGTGACGCACACCGACTTCGAACATGGCTCAGCATCTTATACCGCCCTTACCGGCCAGCCACATCCGCTGCCCGGCACGAACACGCCAGCTCGGCAGGAGGATTTCCCGACCTACGGTGCGATCATTAGCAAGCTGCAACCGACACCCCAGTCAGTTCCCAACGCCGTCATCTTGGGCCCGGTAATGCATCAAGGTGCGAGACCGCCGATGGCTGGCCAGAACGCTGGCTTCCTGGGCGACGGCTATGAGCCGCTGCGCATCCCGGACGATCCCAATTCGAAAGAGTTCTCTGTCTCGGGGTTGGCCTTCCCAGACGGAATGACACCGGTTCGGATGAACCATCGTTATGAACTGCTTGGATCGTTGGAGCAGCATTATCAGCGTTTGGATCGCTGGCGCGACGTCGAAGGCATGACTCAACTAAAGCAGCGGGCACACGGTTTGTTGGCTTCATCGCGCAGCCGAGACGCTTTTGAATTGTCACACGAAACGCTGTCGCTTCGAGACCGTTACGGAAGGCATCGCTTTGGGCAAACCATGCTGTTGACTCGCCGCTTGGTCGAAGCCGAAGTTCCGCTTGTCACGATCAACTGGTCAAAGCTGAACGCGGACCAATGGGATACGCACAAGAAAAACTATCCGAAGCTGAAGAACGAGTTGCTCCCGCCGTTTGATCAAGGAGTCGCGGCGCTGCTCGCCGATCTGGACGACCGCGGCTTGCTCGACACGACGCTCGTCATCGCGCTTGGCGAGTTTGGTCGCACACCGAAGCTCAACAAAGACGCCGGCCGTGATCATTGGCCCGACTGTTATTCGGTCCTATTGGCCGGCGGTGGCACTCCGCGCGGTTTCATCTATGGCAGTTCAGACCGACACGCCGCTTATCCTGCCGACGCCCCCGTCGCTCCCTGGGATCTCGCCGCGACAATGTATCATCTGATGGGAGTTGCCCCACACGTTGACGTACATGATCGATTGGAACGGCCCTTTCGGTTGTCGCACGGGCGAGTAGTTCGAGGGTTGTTGTAGAGTTCTTCGTAGGCCGGAACAAGCTTTGCGCAGTTCCGGCCTACTCCTATAGCTTCACCTGCGAATCTCGCAGCCAGGGAGTGCCGCTTTCAACTGACGAACGCCTTCTGGCGTGATCTTCGTATTCGAGAGTTGTAGTTCTTCGAGCTGCATTAGCTGCTTGAGCGGCCCAAGACCGGTGTTCGTGATTTTGGCCGCCGTGAGATTGAGCGATCGCAGTGCACTTAGGTGCTGTAATGCGTCCAGCCCCTCGTCAGTAACAATCGGGCCGGCAAAGCCTTCGGAGAAGAGAAGCGAAAGATGTTCGAGTGTGGTCAAGCCGGCGAGATGTGGAAGGGCTTTGTCCGTGATTGCGACAAGGCTCAAGTCGAGACTCTTGAGCGACTTCACGTGACCGAGATGTTCGACACCCGCGTCGGTTAGGTTATTAGCGTAGAGGTCGAGCAATTCGAGTTGTTCGAGTGTCGCAAGCTGCTTGACGCCGACGTCGGTGACGCGATCGAGCTCGAACCCAGTCTTCTTCAGTATGAGAGCCCGAAGTTTCGACATGTTTGCCAGGACGTTGCAGCTTGCGTCGGTGATCCCGTCGCAGACTTCCAAGTCGAGCGCGACAAGACTCGGAAGTGAAACTAAATGCCGGAGCCCCTCATGAGTGACTGCTGTACCTGTCAGCCACAGGGCTTGTAGCGACTCTATCCGGCTGAGTTCGCTTAGCTCAGCATCAGATACGTTTTGGCAGAGTTCGAGATGCAATCCCGCGAGAGGAAGTTGTGCGACTTGTTTCAAGCCATCGCTGGTGATCGGAGTACCTGCGACGCTCAGGATGACTGGTCGCTCGACACCTACCAGCGAGTCCAAGACCTCCTCGGCAATCATGCCGTCTTTCGACAGATGCTTGTTGGTCAGTGTGATCAGAGCAATGCTTTCGGAGCCTTCATTGCGAGCATCTAGAAATCGCCGAAGTCGCGAAATGCTTGCAGACCGATTCGCGATCGGCTTCTCAAGCGAATCGACAGCCACACCACGGCTACGCAATTCCTGGAAGGCTTTCGTCTTTAATGCGAACTCGGGCACATCACGTCGTGACCTGGCGCCGCTCCCGCTGACATCGTAGACGAACAGATGCCCTTGTTCGCGCAGAAATAGGTTTCCGTGGGCAACGACGGGATGTGCCCAACTGTCTCCTCCCGCAACCGGCAATTGAAACGTGCCTCTCAACCGATATGCGTCGGGCGCTGCTTCGATCAAAGCAATCAAGCCATTCTGATAGCGGAAGTACAGATGCCCGTCGGCATAGACAAGCGCGGCCGAACCCGTTCCCGGGCCTCGCCGTTTCCATTGGATTGTGCCGGTCTCGAATTCCATGCACGTTGGCAGACCGTTATTGCTGCCGTGCCCGCCGTAAATGTGATCGCCTATCAGCACTACACCGCCATGATGATTCTGGAACTTACCGCCGCTATGAGCATAGGCCTCTTCGGCCTTAACTCCGCGGTCATCATCAGAAACGAGTCGTAGCAAGACACAGCCGGCATGATAGCCGTTCGCCGCAAAGACGAAGTCACCTCGCGCGACGGGTGTCGGAATGTTGGCCGTGCCGTTGGAGATGGAGTTGTAACCCCACAGAAATCGACCACTACTTGCATCGATTCCAATCAGGCCTCGGCCAACCAACTGAACATACTGCCGAATCCCAGCAGCCTGCGAGATGACGATCGAAGAAAACCCGGCACCGTCGCGACCCTTGTCGCCAAGCTCGGGGATCGCACTTCTCCAGATCAGTTCGCCGGTACGCTTGTTCAAGGCGACGAGCATCGCATCGGGGCCGCCCGGCGTACAGATAAGCTTGTCCCCATCGATCAAAGGCGACTCACCGTAACCTCGCCCCGACATCATCCGGCCACCGAAGTCTTCGAGAAAGCTCCTTCTCCAAAGCACATCACCAGACGATGTTGTTGCACAGAGGAGGTCGCCGTCGGGATCAAGTGCATAGATACGGTCTTCATCGATCGTTGGCGTGGAACAGACATTGCGAGACGTCGTCCCAATCTTGCGACTCCAGTGTGGGTTGCCATTCGCGACGTCCAACGCCGACAGGAAGACGTCTTGTCCATGCTTGCCCATCGTAAAGACAAGCCCTTGGCTGACGACAACACTGGAGTAACCATCGCCCAGTCCAGACGCTCGCCACGCCAAGCGAGGTTGTTCGTCCCACGAAGACAGCAGTTTCGTCTCGGCCGACACGGCATCTCGGTTCGGCCCACGCCATTGCGGCCAGTCATCGGCGTTGGTAACGGTATGAGCTAGCAGTAGCGTAACGACGAACGAGACAAAGAACGCCCGCAGCCGTTCGCTTGCCGCGCAGCGGCGGAATGATGTAGCCGTGGGCGTTAGCCCACGGAACCATTCGCAATACGAACCCAAGCCCCGGAGGAGCGACATGGAGTCTCCCCGTCTCACGCATGTCGCCCCTGCGGGGCTCTGCTCGTTCATGCTGTACCATCTCCGGGGGTTTACACCCCTGGCTACATCATTTCGTCCCTTCGGGACTAGCAGCAAACGGAATTTGACCAAGAGTGCGTTCACATTGAAGTTTTACGCTTTCTACGCTTTCAAAGTTAATACAAATTCACCCGAATTCCATTTGGTGCTAGTACTTCGTCTCGACTTAGCTTTCGGGTAGGCCGTAGCGAAAG
>PBSM01000090.1 GCA_002726245.1 Planctomycetaceae bacterium
GACAACTCGACTTCAGCATGAAGTGCTGTTCTTGCGGAATCGAGTCGCACAGATCAGCTCACTGCTTAGATTAGTTGTCACGATTCTGAAGGGGTTGCTCAAGTTCGGCAAGGTGATCGGCCGGGCGATCGAAGAACTGATGACGATCGTCAGCCCGAGCACGTTCTACCGCTGGGTTCGGGACGAAAATAAAGACAAGCCAACGACGAAGAATCCCAAGGGCGGGCAGCGGAAGCCCAAGGAGATCCGGGAACTGGTCATCGAAGTGGCGAAAACGACAGGCTTCGGCTACACCAGGATCATCGGCGAGATGCGAAAGCTGGGCATCAAGAATATCAGCCGACAGACCGTGCGGAACATTCTCAAGGAAGAAGGTATTGAGCCGGGACCGGACCGCACGTCCGACAACTGGGACACGTTCATCGAACGCCATGCCAAGACGCTTTGGGCGGTCGACTTCTTCTCCGTGAAGACCGTCACCTCTCGCGGCTTGAAGGATATGTACGTCCTGGTTTGGCTGTGCATGACCACGCGCGAAGTGATCGCGTCCGAGGCGACCGAGCATCCCAACTCAGCGTGGGTTGAAAAGCAGGCGGACCTGTTCGTCGATCAGACGGTGGGTCGCGACGACAAGCCTTCGATTGTGATGCACGATAAGGACACGAAGTTCACCAAGGAGTTTACCGCGAAGCTGAAAGATCGCGGCGTGCGGACGAACTCGTTGCCGAAAGCGTCGCCCAATCTAAATGGTCGTTGCGAACGGATCATCGGCACCATACGCTGGGAGTGTTTGGACAAGTTCATCGTCTTTGGAAAGCGACACCTGGATTACTTGGTCAGCGAGTTCGTCGCCTACTACAACAATCACCGCAGTCACATGGAACGAGATTGGCTGCCGCCGATTCGCGAGGAGCCGGACGAAGTCGACACGCTGAAGCTCGATCAGATCGAGGTGAAGTCATACGTCGGCGGGCTGGTGAAGGGGTTCGAGCGGAAGGCGGCATGACGTCAATTTGCGTCTCGCTGCCGCACGAACTCTGTGCTTCGATAATCGAACGATCGCCTCAGTTCAGAAGAGTTATTTCCTGCGCGTCCACTTTCCCTGTCGCCATCGAGAACTCCTGCGCCAGCTACCCGCGTGCTTTTCATGTCGCGATCAATAGACTGAGTTGTGGCAATTAATGTCTGGGCTGCCGCGCGCCACTCCAGCGACATGCGCAAGCTCCTAGCCGTTACCCGCACGCGCCCCGATGTTTTTGTTGCGCGACAGTCGAATTGGTGCCGCACGCGTTGCATAATGAGAGAGGGAGTCCGCCCCCAAGGCCCTTACGACTGCAAATCAAACACCAGAGAACCCGGCATGAGTGCTTCCTTCAAAATGCCGTTCGCCGTGCTGTTGTGCGCCCTCGCTTTCATCTTGGCGAGGGACGTCCAAGCCCAACGGCCTGACATACCGGATGCCCTCAAGCCATGGGAGGATTGGGCCACATGGAAGGATACTGCGCGCAAGTGTCCTCCCGTCTTCAATAATGCCGACGACCGCGTCTGCTTCTGGCCCTCTCAACTTTCGCTAAGTACGGGTCAGCAAAGCGGGTCTTGGAAAGTCACCGTGGTGGTCTTTGCCGAGACGTGGCTGCCTTTACCTGGTAGCGAGGATTCCTGGCCGCTGAACGTGGTTGGCAATGGCGAGTCGGTTGTCGTCGTCGACCGGCAGGGGCGACCGGCAGTGCGGCTTCCAAGTGGCCGGTACGAACTCTCGGGTAAATTCGCTTGGGATGAAATGCCACAACGAATCGCGATTCCTCAGGAAATTGGGATCTTGTCGTTGTTCGTGGAGGACAAGCCCATCCCGTTGCCCGATTGGGATGCCGAAGGGCACGTTTGGCTCAAACGCTCACGCACTCAAGAGGCACAAAAGGATCTGCTTACAGCACAGGTCTACCGAGTCATCGAGGATGGAATCCCAATCTGGCTGCGCACCGACGTCGAGTTGACCGTCTCCGGGAAGAGTCGCGAAGAAGATCTGGGTTGGATTCTGCCCGCAGGTTGGCTCCTGTCGAGAGTCGACAGCCCATTGCCAGTCGCGGTAGATGAAGAGGGGCGAATGAAGGCCCAGGTCCGCGCCGGTAAATGGACAATCAGCCTCAACGCATTTCACGCAACGGATACCGAGGCAATTCAATTCTCACAAGACTCTCAACCTGTCGTCAAATTCGAGTTGATTGGCTTTCGAGCTAAGCCGGAGTTCCGTTTGGCCGAACTTGTTGATCTCAAGGCCGTGGATGTCACGCAAACGACATTTCCAGAGAGGTGGCGCGATCTGCCGGTGTACCAGTGGGAAACGACGTCGGCTATTCGGCTTGTCGAAAAAATGCGAGGCATGGGACTTCAGCGACCAGAGGGCCTGAGCATCGACCGCGAATTATGGCTCGATGAAGACGGCCATAGCCTGACGTATCACGATGTCGTGAGCGGTCGGATGCAGCAAATCTGGCGGCTCGATTCGGCGACGGGCCAACAGCTTGGGGCGGTAAGTGTCGATGGACATGGACAACTCATCACATCGAACCCGAGCACGGGCGCCCACGGCGTCGAAATCCGCACACGGAACCTGAACTTGGAAGCGATCGGACGAGTGGAACAGCTCGGCGAGATTCCAGCGACTGGCTGGCAAACCGATGCGGACTCACTGGGCGTGACGCTGCATCTTCCACCGGGATGGCGCGTCTTGGCACTGTTCGGAGCCGACAATGTGGAAGGCGATTGGCTCACCGCATGGTCGCTACTGGACCTCTTTCTATTGTTGATTTTCGCCCTGGCGGTTTACCGTCTGTGGGGAATCCCCGCTGGAATCCTGGCGTTTGTGGCTTTCGGTTTAGCGTACCATGAACCAGGGGCGCCCCGACTAACTTGGCTGTTCCTGTTGATACCTCTGGGCCTGCTGAGAGTGGTGCCCGAAGGCACGGCCCAGAAATGGATCCAGGCGTGGAAATACATCGCGATCGCTCTGTTTGTCATTAACCTGGCACCTTTTCTGGCGCGACAAATCCAAAGTGCCTTGTACCCCCAACTTGAGTCGAGCGGGGTCAACTACACATCTCGGAGCATGTTTCAACCTCTTGATACGGCTTACGAGCGATCGGGGACGATGGTTGAATTGGTCTACGAGACAGACGAACTGTTGTCTCAGCAAACTGCTGAATCTGTCGTCACCAAGCAGTCCAAGTTCCATTCGGACAATCTGCTCTACGATCCCAAGGCTCGTATACAGACGGGACCAGCGCAACCCGAATGGAGTTGGAATCGGGTCGAATGTCGATGGGATGGTCCAGTGACGGCTGGCCAACAGATCCGACCCATACTGATATCACGCGGTCTGCATCGGCTGCTGACGGTGGTGAGAATCACGTTGCTCACCTTACTGGCCGCCATGATCTGTGGCTTCAAGTTTCCGAGGCTGTTTTCCAGACATCGAGCCGCAGCCGTCGTTATCTTGCCGCTGATCTGTTGCGGCGCGACTCAATTGGAAGCACAAGAGTTTCCTAGCGAACAGATGCTGCAAATGCTGCGTGAACGTCTATTGCAACCGGCAGATGCGTTTCCGCGAGCCGCCGAGATTCCCTCGGTACAGTTAAAAATAGAAGGCTATCGCGTCACGATGGACGCCGAAATCCACACGGCTGTGGAAGTTGCCGTGCCATTGCCGGGGCGTCTGCCAACTTGGTCTCCAATCTCGGTGAGTGTTGACGGTGAACCGACCGACTTGGTGTGCCGAAAGGATGGGTACCTGTGGGTCGTGTTGCCCCAAGGTGTCCATCAGGTCATCGTTGAGACCAGGCTACCCGAGGTGACCGAATGGCACTGGACGTTCCTCCTCAAGCCCCGCACCGTGTCCATTGATGCGGCGGGATGGATCGTAACTGGGGTCCGAGCCAATGGCGTTCCCGAACAACAAGTCTTTTTTGTCCGGCAGCAGCCCACAGACGATAGCGCGCCAGCCTACGATCGGAAGGACTTTAATGCGGTCGTCGCCGTGAATCGGCATCTGGAGACCGGCCTCATTTGGCAAGTCCAAAATGAAGTGACTCGAATTTCGCCCCATGGGAAAGCGGTGTCCCTCAAGGTCCCCTTGTTGGCAGGCGAGAGCGTGTTGACGCCTAATGTCGTAGCCGAAGGCGGTTTCATCGAGGTCCAACTTGGCGCGAACGAGGAAACTTTTTCCTGGGTCAGCGAACTCCCGATGGGTACGACAATCCAACTGACTGCGGCTGAAACGAACCAATGGGTCGAACGCTGGCATCTGGTGACATCGCCCGTCTGGAATGTAACGCGCACCGGCTTGGCGCCGATCTTCGAGTCACAGCAGCAAGATTTGGTTCCCGTCTGGTACCCCTGGCCCGGAGAAGACGCGGCTCTCTCGTTTAGCCGACCTCAGGCAGTTATGGGGGATACGATCACCGTGCAGCGGGTGCATCACGAAACCACGCTCGGCAGCCGTCAGCGCACAACGGAATTGAAACTGGAATTAGAGTGCAGTCTCGGCGGCGACTTCAGCGTCAAGACGAGTCCCAATTCGGAAGTGTCATCCGTTCAAGTTGGCGGGCAAGTCATTCCCGTTCGACGCGATGGGGAAGCGCTAATCATTCCGGTGCAACCTGGTGAGCAAACCGTTGAGATCGCCTGGCGAACCAATGAGCCCATGCAAACTGTCGTGCATGTCGAAACAGTGGAACTGCCGGTGGAAGCCGCGAATGTCACTTCGATCTTGCGGGTCCCCGAGAGTCGCTGGGTCTTGTGGACGAGTGGCCCCACGCGCGGACCAGCCGTTCGGTTTTGGGTGATTGTGGTGTTTGCGATCCTCGTAGCCCTGGTGCTGGGTGGATTGAAATTGTCGCCGCTTGGCCGAATCGAATGGGTGCTGCTTGCGATCGGATTGACCCAAGTTCACATTGCTGCGGCGCTGATTGTGGTAGCTTGGATTTTTCTGCTGGCGTGGCGCGGAAGAAGTGACCCGAACGCGTCTCGGTGGTGGCTGTTTAACCTTCGACAGGTTGGATTGGTGTTACTGACTTTGACCGCGTTAAGTGTTTTGGTCGTGGTTGTGGGTGCCGGGTTACTCGGTAACCCTGAGATGTTCATTGTCGGCAATGGCTCATCCCAAACATATTTGGGGTGGTTTCAGCCGCGAGCCACAACCACGCTTCCAGATCCAGAGATTGTTTCAATATCGGTGTGGTTCTATCGGCTGCTAATGCTTTTTTGGGCACTCTGGCTAGCCGCCGCACTTCTTCGCTGGCTCGCTTCGGGATGGAAGCACTTCAGCCACGGAGGCAGTTGGCTGCACAAGCCGGTGATTGAAACGATCCCGGTAGCCGGTCTGGCCAATGAAGATCGAGGAGCTTGATCTCGTCGGGTTGTTTCGCGTCTACTAGGACATTCACCGTAGCCACATGGAACGGGATTGGCTGCCACCGATCCGCGAGGAGCCGGACGAAGTGAAAACGCTCGAAAAGTACCACAGTATCGTACGGAGTATATTGCGAGAAGATCTCCGACTTCGACGCCGACCCATTTCTGGGAGATTTCGGAGGGGGATTGACAGGGGGAGAATGTCGGGACTGATCTCCACTTCGGCTAACTCCATCGTGCGCGCCGCCCCTTTTGGTTCCTCGCTGGACGAGCAGCCAATGACGAGTGCCAAGATGAGAAATGCATCGACCCGCGATTGCATTCCAAGCTGCCACGACTTCACCTTGTCGGTGTCGCTTCCCATGAAGGTATTCTAACGATCGTCGCAACCTGCGTCTCAAACATCCCAAGAAACGGTACTAGACATACCGGTGCGTGCTTGGCACCGCCTCGCTTCGCGAACGGGCGGAGCCACGGAGCACAGGCCTTAAAACCCTGTGATCTCACGCGAAGAGCTGCTTGATTGGCTCGCTGTGGTAGACGCGATTAGGGCGATCTTGTCCGTCGTACCAGGCTGCGCCTGTGGGGATTCCGAGGGCGTGATAGATCGTTGCGGCCATGTTCTCGGGTGCCTTGGGATCAGAGGCGGGGTAGGCTGCCTTCGAGTCAGATGACCCGACAACTCGACTTCCTTCAACGCCGCCGCCAGCGAAAAAGACCGATTGCACGCCGCCCCAATGATCGCGACCGGGCAGCTTGTAGTGCTGTGGCAGTAGGCTGATCTTGGGTGTTCGGCCGAACTCGCCAGCCATCACGATTAGCGTATCGTCGAGCAAACCGCTTTCGCGCAGATCATCCAGCAGCGCGGAGACGGCTCGATCCGTCGGCGGTAGGAGGAAGTCTTTCAACTTTGGAAAGTTGGCTCCGTGTGTGTCCCAAGAGTTCCAATTGCCGAGGTTGACTTGGACGAGATTCACGCCGGCCGCGACTAATCGTCGAGCCATCAACAACGACCAACCGAAACTATTGCGGCCGTAGCGATCTTGCGTCTTGGCATCGGCGTGAGTGACGTCGAACGCGCGGCGCACTTTCGGATCGGCGAGCAGCGAGATGGCGGCTTGTCGATGTTGATTAAAGTTGCCGACCGAGGCAGCTTGTTCCAAACTACGACGTTGCTGGTCGAGATGGGCAAGTAGTTTCGTGCGATCATTCAAACGCCCACGATGCAAACCTTCTGGCAAGTCTAGATTCGGAGCCTGGAATACCAACTCGTCGGTGTTGACGAACGCCTCTTTCAAGTGGTTGAAGCTATGAGTCGGGAAGGCTCCGGAAGAGGCTCGGCCGCGGAAGGGTGATGCCTCGACAAACCAAGGGTCACGGCGCGATCCCATCAAGCCGGCGAACTGACCGGACGCGACGCTGCCGACCGGGTTCTTGAGAACTTCGGGCAACACAACGGACGGCGGGAGATTCTCCTGGGCCGCCGTTGCTTCGCCGGCGACCGCAGCGATCGAAGGCCAATCGGTCGGTTGAGGTTTGCCGGAACGGTACCCCGTCGGCAACTTCGTCCGGCCGCTCAGCATGACCATGTGAGCTTCAAAGTGTTCGTTGAACGGATGCGTTAAGGAACGTACAAGCGACCAATGCTCGCTGCGCTGAGCCAGCATCGGCAAGTGCTCACAGATTTGGACACCAGGCGCGCGTGTGGCGATTGGTTGAAACTCGCCGCGCACATCGTCCGGCGCATCGGGCTTCATGTCGAGGCTATCCTGCTGCGACAACCCACCGGAAAGGAAGATGTAGATGCAGGACTTGTGAGTCTTGCCAGATGACGCATCCGCCGCGCGGAGCGACGCGAGCTGATCCAGGCCCAAGCCCATCAATCCGATCGTGCCCGCTTGGATGGCAGTGCGTCGCGTGATGGGATGTCGGAGGGGGAGAGGCATCTTGCGGGTCAACTCGTTCGGGGACGCCGTAAGTATAACACGCCACGCTAGCAGCCGTTACAAAGTGCCTAACCGATACGACCGGCGAGCGAATGGTGTACTCGCGCGCGTTCCAGACGCAGCTCGGACTCTCTTGCGGTGTTACGGCCGATACAACCGTTAGGAATCGGATCATCCATACAGGAAGAACTCGCATCGTGAGAGTGTCTTCGATCACAGTGCTGAGCTTAACAGTGCTGAGCTTAACAGTGCTGAGCTTGACTGCGCTGAGCTTGCTTGCAGCGATGCTCGGTTGTCGCTCCGCGCCGCCCTGGGCCAGACTGTCCGATCATGATCACCCGTCCGTGCGAGCTGCGGCCAACTCGCTGACGCCGCCACAGAGTGATGCGACAATACTCGCCACTGCCTATGCGGAAGAAGTTGTGGAATTACGCGATCCATCCGCGGACGCACCACGAGAGTTGCTTTCTCCCGCGCAGCCGACCTCGGACAACGAGCCGGCACTGACGCTGAGCGAACTCGAAGAGATCGCGTTGCAAAACAATCCGACGCTGGCGGCGGCAGCGGCTCGAATGAGCGCGGCGGAAGGTAAGCAGTTGCAAGCGGGGTTGCTCCCGAACCCAAAACTTGGCTACCACGGGATGGAAATCGGCAATCGGAGAACGGCTGGTCAGCAAGGCGGCTTCATTCGGCAACAGATCATTACGGGAGGGAAGCTGCGACTCGACCGAGCGATCGCGGGAACGGAAGTCGATGAGCGGCACTTCCAATTCCATGCTCAACAACAGCGGGTGTTGAGCGATCTCCGCAGTCGTTTCTACGCGGCACTTGTCGCTCAGCGTCGCGTGGAGCTATCGCAAGAACTGGCGGACATCGCCGATGATCTCGTTCGCTCCACGCGACTGCTTCTCGAAGGGCGACAGACCAGCGAGAACACGCTCCTGCAAGCGGAGATTGAGGCTGAAGAGGCTCATATCCTGCTGGAGAATGCCCAGAACGAAAGCGTTCAAGCGTGGCGTAGGCTCGCGGCGGTCGCTGGTCTACCTGCGGTCGAGACGACGAAGTTGACGGGCGATATCACCGGCGATGTGGTGCAGTATGAATGGGAAGATGCTTATGCGATGGTGTTGGACGCGAATCCAGAACTGTCGGCCGCCCGGGCGCGAGTCGAGCGGTCGCGTCTGGCGATCACACGCGCGCGGCGGGAAGTCATCCCAAACCTGGACGTGACCGTCAGTCTGCGCCACATCAACCCAACAAGCAGCGACACGACGAGTGTCCTGGCCGGCATGCCGATTCCGGTCTTTGACCGCAACCAAGGCAACATTATGCGAACGCAGGCCGAAGCGGTCGCGGCCGAGCGGGAAGTAGCTCGCATTGAGTTGGACATTCAAGATCGTCTAGCGATGACCTTCCGGCGCTACGCCAACGCCCGCCACCAAGCCGAGTGCTGTAAGAATCGGATTCTGCCGCGTGCAGAGCGGTCGCTCGATCTCGTTCGAAATGCCTACAAGGAAGGGCGATCGGAGTATCTGACGCTGATTAATTCCCAGCAGAAGTTCATCCAAGTGAACCTGGCGTATCTCGACTCCGTACACGAACTGTGGAGTTCCGTCACCTTGCTGGAAGGTCAACTGCTGACCAACAGCCTCGCGCCTCCTGCTAAACGCTGAAGTTTTAACGTTGCTGGTCTGTGCGGAGAGACGTATGATTCAGATATCGCGTTCGACAACCATTTGAGTTGCTCATGTTCAAGCTTCTGCTAGCGCTCGCTACATTCGCCTGTCCCTTGGCGTGTCAGCTTGAGGTTTGCTGCGCTGACGATGTGCAACAGTTTGAACAACCAGAGGCTGCTTGCCCATCGTGCCCCAATTGCGCGAAGAATGAGCAGTCTCAAGAGTCTCCCGTGCATCCAAGCCATCCCGCGCCGTGCGAGCAGCCTTGCCAATGCATGTGTGGCGGCGCGGTCATCCCGCAGGGCGAGATCGATCTCAAGCTGAAGTTCGATCATTCGATCGAATCGGTCGCGATTCGTCAGCCGACTCTTGCCGACGAACTGATCCATAACGACGCTGGCAACGTCTGCTGTTTGCATAGCGACGCGACACCTGGACGAGTCATACGCTGCTTGCACATGTCTTTCTTGTGCTAATGAGTCGAGATTGAGAAGCCTGCCGAGCATGCTTCTCACCTCACGCCATTGCTTTCTGGCTTACGACTCATACTTTCACTTCGGACTCTCCGATTATGTTCCGTTTGCTCCCTTGGGAGTACGCAACACGAAACCTATTCCGTCGCCCGTTGCGCACGTTGCTGACGTTCGCGGGCCTGACGATGGTGATTGTGTTGGTGTTCATTGTCGTCGGGTTCATCCGCGGCCTGGAACGATCACTTGACGTTAGCGGCGATCCTCGGACAGCGATCGTCTTCTCGCTCGGGATGGGCGAGAACCTGGAGTACTCGTCGATCGCGATGCGGACGAGCGATCTTGTTCCGGCGAGTGTTGCTGGGATTCAAGAGCGGTATGGCAAGAAGTATGTGTCCCCGGAGCTGTACCTTGGCACGGAGATCGGGATCGGCAGCGAGCACGAAGAGCTGCCTGCGTCGTTCGGGTTGGTGAGAGGACTGACGCAAGCGGCACTGTTGGTGCGGCGGCAGGTTGAAATTGAAGAGGGTCTCTGGCCAGCGGTGGGTGAAGTCATCGTTGGGCAGATGGCGGCGACGAAACTTGGAACTAGCGAGGATCAACTGGCAGTCGGAAGATCGTTGCAGATTGAAGGCCGAACGTGGCGGATCAGCGGTCTCTTTTCGGCCGGTGGATCATCGTTCGAATCGGAAGTCTGGTGTCGATTGGATGACTTGCAGCAGGCAATGAAGCGGCAGGATCTGAGTATCGTCGCCGTCACGCTCGCTCCCGGCGCTGACTTTGTCGATCTCGATCTGTTCTGCAAGGAACGTCTCGACCTCGAACTGCAAGCGATGCGAGAAACGGATTACTACGCCACGTTGCAGCGGGATTACGGCCCGATTCGCTGGCTGGCTTGGCTGGTCGTGTTACTCGTTTCCGGTGCGGGCGTGTTTGCTGGATTGAATACCATGTACGGCTCCGTCGTTGGTCGCATTCCGGAATTGGCGACTTTGCAAACGATCGGCTTTGTGCGACGAGCGATCATTGTCAGTTTGCTGCAAGAAGGCCTTCTGTTGGCTGCCGGCGCGAGCTTGTTGGCCGCGGTGTTGGCGTTGTTCTTTGTAAATGGTGCCGCCGTGCGCTTCACGATGGGAGCTTTCTCGTTGCGGATCGATAGCGTGTGTGTGCTGATTGGCTGTGGTGTTGGTTTATCGCTCGGTTTGCTTGGCGCGATCCCGCCGGCGATTCGAGCATTGCGTATGCCCATCGTGGATGGGCTCAAGGCGTTTTGAAGGATTTTGGCTAAAGAGGCTCCGATCGACATCTTTGTTTAACCGCAAGCCGGAGGCGTGCGTTTCGCTGGTGGCCAAACGCACTCCTCCGATACTATGAAAGAGCGAGCAAGAAAGTAAAACGATTCTCCTGTGAATGCGGCGTAGCAAAAGATGCTCGCCAATGTTGTTCCGCTGC
>PBSM01000091.1 GCA_002726245.1 Planctomycetaceae bacterium
GAATAGTGTTTTGCTAAATCAGACATAAAGAAACCATCATCAATACCATCGAAAATGCCAAACCAATAACATACTACCCACTAAACTGCGCGAGGAACCGCAGAAAGGAAGCCGGACAGAATCGATCGAAGTGGACCGAAAAGGCGCGGTGCCATCATTCAGTTGGAAAACCGACACGATTCCATTCACGCCGAAGCTGCAAGCCAGATTGACTCAAGACGGCAAAATCAAGCCGGAGGAAGGCCTGTTTCAACTGACGGACGGTGTTGGCAAGCCCGTCATGATTCACGGCGGCTCGGTCTATTGGAACAACTACCGGGAGTGTTGGATCATGATCGGCGTTCAGTCGTTTGGCACCTCGCTGCTGGGCGAAGTCTGGTACGCCGAAGCGGAAGAGTTGGTCGGTCCGTGTGGGCAAACGCGAGAAAGATCGCAACGCACGAGAAATACAGCTTCTACAATCCCAAGCAGCACCCAATGCTCGACAAGGACGGCGGCCGCGTGATTTTCTTCGAGGGCACGTACACCAACATGTTTTCGGGTAACAACGACCAGACGCCGAGATACAACTACAACCAGATCATGTACAAGCTCGACCTATCCGATCCTCGGCTGCGTTTGTCCGCCATTCGGCGCCCAAGTGCCGCTTCGCGCTGATAACTCAGATGTTCCACAACCGCAACCTACCGCGCGTTGAGCACTTAAAGGATTGCGGGTTCGAGCGATGCGTGTGCGGCGCGATTGGTATAAAATGGGCGACATCTCTGCATCTTACAGGAGCCTGCCATGAACGCCGTCGATCGCCGTGACTTTCTGACAACCGTTGGCGCTGCTGCAGCAAGTTTGCCTTTCACCACATCCAACAGCCGCGCCGATGACAAGAAAGAAAGGATCAAGATCGGGCAGATTGGGACTGGGCATGCGCACGCGTCGGGAGTCTTTTCGCAGTTGCGCCAGGTGACCGATGATTTCGAAATTGCTGGCATCGTGGAGAACGATCCGAAGCGTCGAAAGGAGTTGGGCGATGCCTATCAAGGCGTGAAGTTGATCAGCGAAGAGCAGTTGTTGAACACGAAAGGGCTGCAGGCGGTCGTGGTAGAAACCGAGGTGCAAGATCTGTTGCCGACGGCGCAGCGATGTGTTGAAGCAGACATGAGTATTCATCTTGATAAGCCCGCCGGTGAGAATCTTGCCGACTGCACGCAACTGCTCGACGAGGTCGGCCGCCGCAAGCTACATCTGCAGATGGGCTACATCTACCGCTATCACACAGCGATGCAGTTCTGTTACAAGGCGGTTGCGGACGGTTGGTTGGGCGATGTGTTCGAGGTTCACGCCGTGATGAGCAAGAAGGTCAACGCGGCCTCGCGTAAATACCTCTCGCGCTATGCCGGCGGCTCGATGTTTGAAATCGGCTGTCACGTGATCGATGCCACAGTCCGGGTGTTGGGTAAGCCTGAGAAGATCACCGCCCATGCCCGACAGACACATCCCGACCGGGACGAGTTGGTCGATAATCAAATCGCTGTCTTCGATTATCCCAGCGCGATCGCATCTGTTCGCAGCACGTTGATTGAGTATGAAGGGTTCGCGCGGCGGCAGTTCCGCGTCTGCGGCGAGTTTGGCTCGTTCGATCTGCAACCGTTGGGAGGGCAGAAATTCCAACTGGCTCTGGAAAAACCCAGCGGAGATTTTGAGAAGGGATATCAAGAAGTGACCATCCCCAAAGGTCCTGGAGTTTTCGTCAGCGCCTTCAAAGACATGGCGGCTGTCCTTCGCGGCGAGAAGGAGAACGATTATCCACTCTCTCACGAGCTTGCCGTGCATGAAGCCATCCTGCGAGCCAGCGGCTACAGCGTGAGTTAGCCGACTTCGGCGTAGTATCGCCAGTCGCAGTATCGCCGTTCAACATCCATTGTCCCGCCTGCAGTGCGATCGAGATGCCGAAGGAGACCGAGATCAATCAGCATGAGTCCTCAGGCAAGAGTCCTTCAAAGTCGCCGCCCGTTCGCTGGAAGACCCGCCAGAAGCCTCGGTCACTGGGTTGGCTGCGAGACTTGCCGCTGCTTCGTCAAGCGTTGAACCGCGTGCCAGCGCGCTGCCGCCCGGCACTCTTCTATGAAACCTTCTACAACCTCGGCGCGGGTTCCTTTGTTGCGTTGTTTGGGCTTTCGCTGGCGGCGCTGAAGAGCGATGAGATCTTCTCGCCCCACGGTACCAAAGAGCACCTCATGTTTGTCGCCGCCATGTTCGGCGGCAGCAGCCTGCTCAGCCCGCTCGTTAGCTACATCGGCAAAAGAGTGCCTATGCGTTTGCTGATCATTTACCCAAACCTACTAGCCGCAGTCTTATTGCTGGCAACGGGAGTCCTGAGCACCGCCACGTTCTTCGCGTTGATCGTGGGATCTGCGTTCGTGATTCGCGTGTTTCCACGGGTGGGCGAAATGAACATGTTCCGCGTCCTTTACCCACCGACTCACCGAGGCGCAGCGGTTGGATGGGTCAAGGCGGTGGCTGGCTCGGCGGGACTCGTCGCAACCGTGCTCGGAACTTTCTGGTTCCTGTGGCAGCCCAGCCATTATGCCTGGGTCTACTGCGCCATTGGCGTTGCTTTGGCACTCTCCGCGCTTTCTTATGCCCGCATTCCAGTTCGGCGCAAGAACGAATTCGAGGATACGCAAGCCGCGTTCCCGCATCGGGCGTTCGTCGGCGGCGTGCGTGCATTTCTGTCAGACCGCCGTTTCGTGCTGTACCAAGTCGGTTTCTGGTTCGCCGGATTCGCGAATCACATGTCGCACGCATACGTCGCCGAGTCGCTCAAGGAAGACGTGGGGGCCAGCACTTGGACCGTATTGTGGATTGTCGCCCTCATACCCGCATTGTTGATGTCAGCTTCCGCGCCAATCTGGGGCCGGTTCTTAGACCGCGTGAATCCAATGTCCGGCCGCGCCTTGTTCAACAGCATTCAATGCGTTGCCTACGGATTCCATTGCTTCGGTGGCATCAGCCGGCAAGCGTGGCCATTCGCCGTCGGCGCGATGATCCACGCGATCGGAAACGGCGGTGGCACGATCAATTGGCTCACGGGTAGCCTGTACTTCGCGAAGCAAGAACAGGTGTCGCTGTACAACAGCATCCACGTCGCGCTGACGGGGTTGCGCGGCATGATCGCTCCGATCATTGGAGTCTTGATCTATGGCAGCGTCTTGAACTTGGGGCCGCTGCAGATTTCGGGCCTCGGCCTGGGGCCAATCCTTTTCGCCCTCTCCTCAGGCCTTTCGTTATGCGGCTCGCTCTTCATGATCTGGATGACCCGCCGAGATTCCGGACCCGCCGAAGAAGCGCACGCGATTGCCGCAGCCCAATCGCTCGAAGCCATCGCCGCTGCGTCTGGCGATGAATGAAGCCATGCCTTTCGTCCAACCGGAGTCACCGTAACTCGGTCCCAGGCTCCAGCCTGGGAACGAGTTACGATGCCAAGAAGGAACATTCTGCCTATCGGACTCCACTTGTGCATGTGAACACCCTCACTCTCTACGATGGACCGTCCCGGTCTCCGAGGCTACGCTAAAGGATCGGCTTTGGGAAATCCTGTGCATGAAGGTCCAACGTTGCACCAACGATCTCAATTTCTTCGTTACTGCCTGGCGATCTGCTTTACTGCACTCGGTGCCTGTCAAACCCGGTGTGAGGACGTCTCTCGGGAACATCCTGAGCGAATCCGGCGCGGTATGGAGTTGTTTCGCACACAGGTGCGAGGTGTGCTGACCAAACACTGCGCGGAATGCCACGGTGTGAGCGAAACGGAAGGTGGGTTGAATTTGCTTTCGCGGAAGTCGTTGCTGCAGGGTGGAGTGTCGGGCCCCGCGGTTGTTCTGGAAAAGCCGGACGACAGCTTGCTTCTACGGCTCGTTTCACACAAGGCGAAACCGTTCATGCCGCTCGATCAGGAGCGGCTCGATGACAACGCGATCGCCGCCATTCGCAAGTGGATCGAAAACGAAGCCCCGTATGATCGATCGCTCGTCGAAGGAGCAACTGCCGGCACCGTTGGCCGAGTCGTTACGGAAAAGGACAGGGAGTTCTGGTCGTTTCGGCCGTTACAACAGGTCACGTTGCCAAACGCAGCTTCCAATCGTGCCAGCGAGAATCCGATCGACCGATTTATGGACGCAAAACTCGCAGAACAGAAGCTCACGCGGACGTCAGAGGCAAATCGGGAAACCCTGATTCGGCGACTGGCCTTCGATCTGGTTGGCTTGCCGCCCGCGCCGGAAGAGATCGATGCGTTCCTTGCGGACACTCGGCCCGATGCGTGGGAGCGACTGATCGACCGGTTTCTCGCCAGTCCACATTTCGGTGAACGGTGGGCGAGGCATTGGCTGGACGTCGCGCGATTCGCCGAAAGCTATGGCTTCGAGAATGACCTGGACAACGACCACGCGTACCATTTCCGCGATTTCGTCATTCACGCATTGAATTCGAACATGCCGTTCGATCAGTTTGTCCGCTGGCAGCTTGCCGGTGACGAACTTGCACCCGACGAACCGCTGGCCCGTATGGCAACAGGCTTTCTTGCTGCCGGAGTCCGCAATGCCGACATAGCGCAGGTGGGTGTCGAGGCCGAACGATATGACGAACTGGACGATCTGGCAGTAACGGTCGGCAACGCAATGTTGGGATTCTCGGTCGGCTGTGCTCGCTGCCACGACCACCAATCTGATCCGATCACGCAGGAGGACTATTACCGCTTCGTCGCAACGTTCGAAAGAACGATTCGCGGTGAGGTCGAACTTGCTGTCCCGACAGCGGGCGGAGCAATTACAAAAGTCCTTGTTGCCGGTGAAGGACTCGAACCGTTAGCTCGCATCTACAGCCCGCGGCCGACCACAACGCCTAACACTTGCCCTGGTAACACTTAGCGGCACCTTGAACGGGAGCTGATTGCTTGTTAAGTTCGAGAGATTTTAGACTGAACGCCGTCGGTCGGCCTGCGCCGACAATGCCGCTCCCCTCCGAAAGGTCCGCCGTAAGTGCCACGCCGCACCGACATTAAGAAGATCCTGTTGATCGGCTCTGGGCCGATCGTGATTGGCCAAGCCTGCGAGTTTGACTACTCCGGCACGCAGGCCTGCAAGGCTTTGCGCGAAGAAGGCTATGAAGTTGTGCTGGTGAATTCTAATCCAGCCACGATCATGACCGATCCGAGTACGGCTGATCGCACGTATATCGAGCCGCTCGATTGGAAAATCATCGAGAAGGTGATTGAGAAAGAGCGCCCCGACGCGCTGCTGCCAACTTTGGGCGGGCAGACTGGGTTGAACGTCGCCATGGACTTGTCGAAGCACGGCGTGCTCGAGAAGTATGGCGTCGAGATGATTGGGGCGAACGCCGAGGTCATCGCGAAGGCCGAGGAGCGCGAGCAGTTCAAAGCTGCGATGGAGAAGATCGGGCTTTCGGTCTGTCGCGGAAAAACTGTTCACACACTCGAAGGAGCTCGCCATGTGCTGAATGAAATCGGGTGCCCATGCGTTGTCCGACCAAGCTTCACACTCGGGGGCAGCGGCTCGGCGATCGCTTACAACCGCGACGAGTTCAACGTCCTTGTGCAACGCGGCCTCGATCAGTCACCAGTAACAGAAGTCTTGATCGAAGAGTCCGTGATCGGTTGGAAAGAGTACGAAATGGAAGTGATGCGCGACATGGATGACAACGTCGTGATCATCTGCTCGATCGAGAACTTCGACGCCATGGGAGTGCACACGGGTGACTCGATCACCGTCGCACCAGCACAGACACTGACCGACAAAGAATATCAACGGATGCGGGACGCCAGTCTGGCGGTGATCCGCGAGATCGGTGTCGAAACCGGCGGCTCGAACATTCAGTTCGCGATTGACCCCAAGAACGGGCGGATGATCGTGATCGAGATGAATCCGCGAGTCAGCCGCTCCAGCGCGCTTGCTTCCAAAGCGACGGGCTTCCCGATTGCAAAGATCGCGGCAAAGCTGGCGGTTGGCTATCGGTTACATGAGTTGCCGAACGATATCACAAAACGGACAAGGGCGTGCTTCGAACCAACGATCGATTACGTCATGACGAAGATCCCGCGATTTGCGTTTGAGAAGTTCCCTGAAGCCGACGCCACACTGACGACTCAAATGAAGAGCGTTGGTGAAACGATGGCCATCGGCCGGACCTTCAAGGAGTCTTTCCAAAAGGCGCTGCGCGGCCTCGAAGTAGGCAGCTTTGGATTTGGCTGCGACAGCAAAGACTTATGGGGCACGGAAGATCAACCCGAAGAGAGCGAGATCCGGGCCAAGCTGGCAACTCCAAACGCCGATCGAGTCTGGTATCTGCGCTACGCGATCAAAAGCGGCATGCCGATGGAGGAGATCTATCGACTCACGTTCATCGATCCGTGGTTCCTAGACCAACTGTTCGAGCTGGTTGAATTCGAGGAGGAGCTCCGGAAATTCAACGACATCGCCGAGGTGGATGATGCAACGCTGCGAAGGGCGAAGCGGCTTGGCTACTCCGATCGCCAACTGGCGACGCTTTGGCGCGGGAACGAAATGGAAGTCCGCGAACACCGCAAGTCACGAGGCATCGTCGCGACGTTCAAATCGGTTGATACTTGCGCCGCCGAGTTTGAAGCGTACACGCCGTACTACTATTCAACGTATGAAGACGAAGACGAGACGCCGGCCAAGGCTGACAAGAAGCGGATCATGATCCTCGGTGGCGGGCCGAACCGAATCGGCCAAGGCATCGAATTCGACTACTGCTGCTGCCATGCCAGCTACGCCCTGCGGGAAATGGGAATCGAGTCGATCATGGTCAACTCGAATCCTGAAACCGTCAGCACCGACTACGACACGAGCGATTTGCTCTTCTTCGAGCCGCTGACGAGCGAAGATGTTCTGAACGTCTTCGATCACGTTCAACCTGACGGAGTAATCGTTCAGTTCGGAGGCCAGACACCGCTCAATTTGGCACGGGCTTTGGAAACGGCGGGTGTTCCGATTATCGGAACCAGTGTCGATACGATCGAAGATGCCGAGGATCGCGAGAAGTTCCAGCAATTGCTTCTGAAGTTGGATCTGAAGCAGCCGGCGAACGGTATCGCTCTGACGATGAACCAAGCCCGCGCCGAAGCGGAAAAAGTCGGCTTCCCTTCGTTAGTGCGTCCGAGTTTTGTGCTGGGCGGGCGTGCGATGGAGATCTGCTACGACAAACATCAGTTCGAGCGATTCGTCGCCGAAGCTTTCGTTGCCTCCGATGGCCAACCCGTATTGATCGATCGCTTTCTGGAAGATGCCACCGAAGTTGATGTCGATGCCGTGAGTGACGGCGAAGAGGTCATCGTGACTGGCATCATGGAACACATCGAGGAGGCGGGAGTCCACTCCGGCGATTCGGCTTGCTCGATCCCACCGTATAGCTTACCTGGTTCGGTGGTCCAGGAGATTCGCGAAGCAACGCACGCACTGGCGAAACGACTGCGAGTCGTCGGCTTAATGAACGTTCAATACGCCGTCAAGGAAGAAGGCGGCAAGATGAATGTCTATGTGCTCGAAGTGAACCCGCGAGCTAGCCGGACAGTTCCTTTCGTGGCGAAGGCGACTGGCATGCCTGTTGCCAAGGTCGCCGCAAAGGTGATGGCCGGAGTCACGCTGGAAGAACTCGGCGTTACCGAAGAGCCGATTCCTGCCCACGTCTCGATCAAAGAAAGCGTCTTCCCCTTCCGGAAGTTCGTCGGCGTCGATATTGTGCTCGGCCCCGAGATGCGGAGCACCGGCGAAGTGATGGGTATCAGCGAGCGTTTTTCTATCGCGTTCGCGAAGAGTCAACTCGCGAGCGGCGTGTTTCTGCCTGAGTCTGGAAAGATCTTCGTCAGTGTCTCGAAGCGGCACAAAGATCGAGTCGGCGATTTGGCGAAGCGGCTGCATGGGATGGGTTATGAGCTCTTGGCGACCGAAGGAACGGCTCAACGATTGGAAGAACAATCGATTCCGGTCGAGGGTGTGAAGAAGATCGCCGAAGGTCATCCCAACCTGATCGATCACCTGAAGAACGAAGACGTCGCGCTTGTCCTGAACACACCTAGCGGCAAAGGCGCCAGAACTGACGAAGGCCGGATTCGTGCCGCCGCTGTGCAACATGGCGTCCCGTGTATCACCACCATCCAAGCCGCCGAAGCCGCGGTGAAAGCGATGGAAGCCTTGCGCGAAGAGGAAATGACTGTCCAGGCGTTGCAAGACCGTTTCGGCTGAGTAGAGGCAACAGACCGGCTCGCCACAGCCGTGTCATAGATGCTGGGCCAGCATCTGCATTGTCCCTGCGATAACAACGGCACAGACCGTCGCGAGGTTACTGACGTGTAGCAGCAATCCTCGCGAGGTTTCGGAGTGCTTTCCTGCCAAAGCGATTTCGGCCAACGCACGCAGACTGCAGATCCCGCTAGCGCCGAGCGCTACGATGAGGAGTGCAGGCACGACGAAGACGGTGACTCTGTGCAGGACGGGCGCGATCAATACGACAAAGGTGATTGCCAGCCACGTGGCCGCAACGCCGTTTACCGATTGCGACTCGATCATCTGGCTGTCGCGTTCTGTCTTCATCGGAGCATCGAGCGTTGGTGAGGAATAGTCCCGAAATAACTTCCCCGTTTAACCGCAAGCCGGAGGCGTGCGCGTCTTCCCGCTCCCGAAACGCACGCCTCCGGCTTGCGGTTAAACGACCTGCCTGAA
>PBSM01000092.1 GCA_002726245.1 Planctomycetaceae bacterium
AGTGGCACGAGCACGGCCGCCTCGCTCGACCTCGATTCAACCGGCACGATCACGGACGACGGCACGATGGACCTGACCGTCACCGGGAACGCCGACTTCAACGCAGCGGCCGGCGCTTCGGCAATCACACTGGCCGACAACGCGGCCGACGTGCTTTCGGTGGGCGGCAACGCCAGCTTTACCGGTTCCACGATCGACGTGGGTCCAGCGGGGATGGCTAACTTCGCGACGCTGACGTTCAGCTCCGCGGGTGCGGTGACGATTCAGGAAGACAGCTCGACTGAGATCACTGGCACCAACACCGCTGCCAGCCTCGACCTGGACTCGGCGGGTGCAATCACAGATGCCGCTGGCACCTCGCTGACAGTCACCGGCCTGGCAGACTTCGCCGGCGGAGCGATCACGCTGGGCGACAGCGGAGGCGACACGACCAACTTCGGTTCGCTTACCTTCATATCGACTGGAGCGGTCGATATCACCGAAGACTCTTCGATGTTGGTCAACACAAGTTCGGCTACTGGAGCGATTACGCTCGCCGTCACCGATACGGCCGCCGCGACCGACGATTTCACTCTCGCTGCCGGCGCGATGCTGACGTCCACTGGCAGCACAATTCAACTCGACATCGGAGACGACGTCGATATTCCCGCCGGAACAACTGTGATGGCCGCTGGGACATTTACGATCAACGTCGATGCTCCTGGCAGTGACGCGGATGCGGGAGTGGGTTCGACCGTGGACCTGAACGGGACCATCACGGCTGCCAGCACGGCCATCACTGGCGGCGATGACAACGATGCGTTCAATATCGCCACGGTTCCCATGACCTTGGATGGCATCACGGGGGACGTGACCGTCGCTGGTGGCGGCAACGGCATATCGACGCGCGATGTCTTCACAGGTGCTGACGTCGGACATCCCTTTGGATGCCCGGCAACGCCGGGTCCTCTCACCATCTTGGGTCCGGCGACCGTGGACGAGGGCGACACCCTGACAATTTCCGATGCCAGCGAGCCGACAGCCCATACGTATGCCATTGATGGCGACAGCGTAACGCGGGACGGCGGGTTGGCGATCAACTACTCGGCGATCGAAGAATTAGAGTTGTTTGCCGGCGCGGCGAACGACACGGTGGAAGTCGATATGGCGGCGGCGGGTGCTCTGCCGTCGGTCGTGGCCTTCGATGGCGGAGGCCAAATAGGGGTTGGCGTCAATGCAGGTGACATGTTCAAAGTCTTCGGCACAGCCGCCGCCGACAACATGATCATTGGCGTGATCACGGCCGACCCGGGCCCACGTTCTCCGTTCGAGGTTGCTGACGTCGAGTTCATCAAGGCTCGCGGCCTGGATGGCAACGACGATATTATCAACGACACGATGGCGAGATCACTGCTCGAAGGAATGGGCGGGGACGACATTCTGGTTGGCGGGTCGGACATCGACATCATCGTTGGCGGTGGTGGTCAGGATTACTTGGACGGCCGAGGCGGCAACGACTTTCTCTTTGCTGACGTGAACTTTCTCTCGACGAGTTCGGGGACGATCATCGCGGACGACGCAGTGGGAGAAGGCGACTTTCTCGACGGTGGACCTGGCATTGACAGCGCGGCTCAGAGCGGCCCCTGCGACAGGATCGACAATATCGAAGGCTTGCTGCTCGACGGCGGCGGGCAGAAGAACGTCATCACCTGGTTGCGGGCCCAGATCGCCGTACTAAGCAGTGCGAACGTCGATGCTTTGATCGCCACGGCATTTGCAGCGCTCGAATTTGACTGGGGCCTGCAAACCCAAACCGCAGAAGCGGTTGAACCGGATCCCGCCACCGTCGCCGACTCCATGCAACAGCTCGCCATTCAACTCGACGATGACTCCGGGCTATCCTCGGACGGCAACATGTACGAAGACTGGGGCGGCCTCGGCGAGAAATGGATCAAGGGGAGCGGTGGTGATTGGTATTACATCACACCGGCCGGCGAACTCTTCTTGTGGCATGGCGGAGACGTCCACAACGCGACCATCGTCGCCACGCTAAGCCCCGAGTACCACGCGAAACCTGAGTTGCTTTACGACGCGGCAGAATACGCGACAACACAAACGGAGACCACGCAGCAACAAGAGTCACAAGTGGAGACACAGGAAGCCGGAACGGACGCCAACGAGGGTGAGGCTGCGGCCAATAGCCAGACGAGCGAGTTGGCGCAACTCGATCAGCAATACGGCTTCCATTTCGCGGGTTCCTACTACACAAACTGGGGTGGCAAGAACGAGAAGTGGATACAAGATCAGCAGTCACGCTGGTTCTTCCTGCTGCCCAACGGCGAGCTTTACCAGTGGGATAGTGGTGCCGGTGCGACGGGTACGCTCGTAGCGTCACTCTCCACGGATGTGTACGACGACCCAGCCCTTCTGCACGACGCTCCTATCGACGCGACGACCAACTTGACCGCAGAGACTGGTGACACCGAGTCTGGTAACACCGAGTCTGGTGACACCGGTAACGATAGCAGCGACGCTGAGGTTGATCCGCTGGTTGAACTCCAAAGCCAATACGGGTTCGCATTCACTGGCAACTTCCATGAGAATTGGGGAGGGCTGGGTGAGAAGTGGTTCAAGGACAACACGGGCGCGTGGTACTTCATCCAACCGAACGGCGAGATCTACCACTGGAGCGGTGGAACGACTTCGGATGGCGAACTCATCGCTCAAGTTGACTCAGCCGTGCATGCGGATCCCACGCTCTTGTTCAATGCGAGTGCCAACAGTTCCGCAGGCAACGGTGGTGCATCCGCCGAGACGCAGGACAGCCAGTCGGCATCTGCATCGAACGAGTCGGAGACGTCAGGTGACGCAAGTGCATCGACTCAGAATACAGACCCGCTGGCGGAACTCGATGCACAGTACGGATTCAGCTTTGCGGGAACCTACTATGAAGACTGGGGACACCGCGACGAAAAGTGGATTAAGGACGCAAACGAGCAATGGTACTTTATCCTGCCGAACGGTGAGTTATATCTGTGGGATGGAAGCCAGCAAGTGACGGGCACCATCATCGCCAATGTAGGCTCCGCCGTTCATACCAATCCGTCGAACTTGTTCGATGCAGCGTGAGGGGCGAAACAGTCGTAAGCAGCGGCTTGTTCTGAGAAGTCTCCAATCATCATGGCTTCTCTGTCCGGCTCACGAACCAAGAAAAGTCACCAGCGAACACGTCTTCGCTTTCGCCGCTGACGACGCGAACTTGAACGTCGATGAACGCTCGTCCTTTCGCTTCGAGCTGTCGAGTGACCATCGCGGATGCGTTGGCGGCTATGGAAGCCAGGGCGATCAATCGATCGTGGGCGGGCCTGCGATACTTGACGTTCGCTGAACGCAGCACCGCAAACGTCTCATCTCGGCGAAGCTCGATTCGATTTAGAAGGGCATGCCCGCTCGCTGCTTCCGCCAGCGAGTACAACGCTCTGGCATGAATCGTGCCAAGGTGGTTGTAGTGATGCTGCTCCGGCTCAAGGCAGACGACTTCCTGCCCTTCGTGCTGCGTCAGAGTCAAGCCAACATGCTGATTGAACGGCAACTCGAGGATTTTCATGGTGCTGCCATTCTACCCTTTTCGCCAAGCGACTCATCCCGTCTGAAACGCTTGTCCAGAATGGCTTGCCCGACGACTCAGTACCGCTAACGATCTTACTCGGAGCTGTGTTGCGATCCGGCTGCAGCGACTCGATTAGGGTCGCGAGGCGTTGTCACAGCGTGCTAAACTAGTCGGACGAACGAAAGGACGTGAGCCATGCACCGAATCGGATGTCGATACGAGGATCATCCTCGAATTGGACGGCGTGAATTGCTGGAAGTCGGTGGAATGAGCCTAGTTGGTGTAGGGCTCGGCGATCTGCTGCGAATGGAAGCACAAGCGGATCAGTCTGTGCAGCGGCGAGTCGCTTCGGCCAAGTCGGTCGTCTTTGTTTTTCAATCAGGGGGACCGTCTCAGCACGAAACGGTCGATCCGAAGCCGGATGCGCCGGATACGATTCGTGGTGAGTACGGCACGACACAGACCGGCTTGCCTGGTGTCAACTTCTGCGAATACCTTCCCAAGCTGGCGGCGAGGACAGACAAATTCTCCATCGTTCGCACGATGCACCACACTGCCGGGAGGCAATTCCGCAATGAGCACAATAGCTGCCATTACCTGTTGCATACCGGGACGACTGCTTTGCCGCTTGGCGACACGAATGCATCGATTAGCCAACTGCGTGCGGGTCGAATCAGTTGGCCGTCGATGGGTTCGATGATCGCCTACGCCGCACCAACAGCCCCGCAAGTGGGCTTGCCGGCGGCGGTCGAGTTGCCGCGTGGTTACCTCATGAAGTATCCCGGCCGCGGTCCCGGCTTGCTGGGTCCCAAGTACGATCGTCTCGGAGTCGACTTGGCACCCAAATGCAATGCCAAGGACGCTGGCGGTTCATGTCCGAATTGCTACAGCCACGATGACCCCAATCTCGATGCCGAGCGAGCACCAGGACCGGGACCCAAGGCGTGGTGGGATAATAGCAGTTGCCGCAATCCCGATTTTCACCTGCCGAATCTCGGTCAAGCCGGGTCGATCTCCTTGTCGCAGATCGAGAATCGCACAGCGTTGCTGCAGCGACTTGCGGGACTTCGGCGAGGCATCGAACAGGCCGATCGAACCGGGGCCGTCTTGGCGTGGGACGAGTATCGTCAACAAGCGATGCGGTATGTGTTGGCTGCTCGTCCGGGTAAGCAGAATCCCTTCGATCTGACTCAGGAACCGGACCTCATTCGTGATCTTTACGGCCGCGAAGAGTGGGGGCAGGGGTTTCTGGTTGCCCGTCGTCTGGTCGAAGCCGGAGTGCGGATGGTCCAGGTGAACCTACGTGGTTGGGACACGCATCAAAATGCGTTCCGCGATCTGAAAGGGAAATTGCTGCCGTCGATCGACCATTGCCTGAGCGGCTTCCTGGACGATCTCGCGGACCGGGGCATGCTGGACGAAACCTTGGTGGTGATGTGCGGAGAGATGGGCCGCACGCCAAGAGTCTCGCCAATCAGCGCGAATGGGAAGAGCGCATCTGGCGAGCCGTTTACGCCTGGCCGACATCATTGGGGCGACGTATTTCCTTGCTGGTTCGCCGGCGGCGGGATTCAGCCAGGGCGCATTATTGGCCGGACGGATTCGCACGGCGGTGTTCCCGAAAGCGATACTTACACGCCGGAAGATCTCGCCGCCACGATCTTCCACTGCCTAGGTATTGGACGCGACCGCGAGTTTCACGACGCCGCTGGGCAACCGTACCGCGTCTATCGCGGAATGCCGATCGTCGCCCTACTATGACGCGCCGACGTTGTTACTCAACTCTACATGTGCTCGCTTCCGTACTCGCTTTCGACCGGATCCTTATCACCATCTGGCTTGGCATCATCAGCTTCAGGTTCGGTGCTGCGCGAAGAGTCATCCAGAATCGAATCAACGTAACTGTCCGACAGCATTTCACGACCTTCCGGCAACACAGCGAGTTCAGTTCGAAGGTCTTCGTGATAGGGCTGGCCTGACTTATAAAGCGCGAGGCGTTCCTTGATGCCTTGCCCAAGCATTTCGGTGGGGGCCATATCGACCGCACTCTGTTGGTGCTCGATCGCGGCTTCAAAATCGCCCGCTTCGGCATGAGCCGCTGCTAAAGTATCGACGAACGCAACGTTCATCCATTTGCTTAGCTCGCAAGCTCTGTTAGCATGCTCGATCGCCAGAGTGCCGTCGCGAAGCTCGTCGTCGGGACACGTCGCGAGCAGCCAGGCTTTAATGTTGTGTAAACTCGCGTCATCGGGAAAGACGACGTGCCCACCTTTGGGAAGAAGCTCGCCCGAGAGGTCTATGATCCATCGGGCGGAAGGAACTTTGCAAACCCCGGTGGCGATCACGCCAACGTCATCGCCCATGACCAGTGGCGCAAAGCCGTCCAGGCTTACCTCGCGACGATCAGTTTTGTCGATGCCCATGTCGGCCGGCTGCTGGATGCACTGGAGCAGAGCGGGCACGCCGACAACACCATTGTCGTTCTGTGGGGCGATCACGGGTGGCATCTCGGCGAGAAACAGCACTGGCGCAAGCACGCCCTGTGGGAAACGACGACGCGCACAACCTTGGTCGTGTCCGCTCCAGGCAGCACCGCAATGCACAAGATCTGCGAACGCCCCGTCAGCCTGATTGATCTGTACCCAACCCTGGTCGAACTCTGCGGCCTGCCCGCACGCGATGACCTGGACGGCCAGAGCATCGTGCCGCTCCTGAAGAACCCGAAGATGAAGTGGGACCGCCCCGCGCTGACAACGTATGGCCCGGGTAACCACGCCGTGCGAACTGAACGCTGGCGTTACATCCGATACCACGACGGCGGCGAAGAGCTGTATGATCACAATGTCGATCCACATGAGTGGCAGAACCTGGCCACGTCATCTGAGCACGCCGACGTCATCCGTGAACTGAGAAAATCGCTCCCCGCAGAGCAGCAACCGTAAAGCCGACATCGGTTGACAGGTACAACATGAACCACATGTTCCTTCTTGTCGCCGCCGCGCTCATGGCGATCCTTCTCACGAACCACGGATTCGCTGCGCAGCCCGAGGGTGCCAAGCGAGGGCGTGTCCTGCGTCAGTTAGTCGGATTCTGCCCGACGCTCAGAACGACAACACCTGGCGCATGGCGGTAGAGTGCGAGCCCCGTGTCAGCCGTAGCGTGCGCAGGGGTACAATGGCGGGATGAACGACGAGAATCGTGCAACGAGCAAGGCGATGTGGTGCTAGCCGAAGTTTTCCGTGCGGGCGATGCTGTTTTTGGTGACGCTGGTTTGCGTCTACGCAGCCTGTTGGTGGCCCACGTCGGATTATGGAATGGCCGACGTGAAAGATTTCATTGACGCGCAGCCGGCGAAACGTTGCGGCAACACAGTGCTGGTCGCGCCGCTTGTGGTGGAGGTCGAGGAGTATCAATACCCGGACGAGCCGGTAGGCTATCCCTTTTCGCCAGCGGTTCGCCGCTGTTACTATGTGTCGTTCTTCGGCTACGTGGCCAAGCTGCCGTGGGAGCGGAGCTTTGCCTAAGAAAGGTTGTTACCGCCTTTGGACTCGCTTTCTTCTGTCACTTCCCACTGCTGAGCATGACCGCTGTTGTTGTTGCGCGCATCGGTCGACAACAGGTCATCTGCGAGTTTGGCGTTCGTGACATCTTTCGGTCAGTTTCACCGACGCATTTTCGGCAAGACCTCCTCGCGCTCGCGGGCGATGCAACCGCCGTCACGAAGCCAACGTCGTAAGTCGCAGCGGTCGGCGATTAGCTGTGTTAGTTTTCGCTAGGTATCATGTTAGCACTCGCTAGTATCGAGTTTTCGACGAGACGTGGCGGACAAGACCGTCAACTGTACAGAACTCTAGATGATCCCACTTTGATTCAGTCCGCAAAGGTAAACGAAAAATGAAAAAAGGACTCGCAACTGCTTCCTTCCTTGCCCTCGTCGCGCTAACACTGCTTGTTCCTTACTCCGCTTTCGCCATGGACTCGAAACAACTGCCCGATCCAGACGGCAAGCCCGCCGACATGAGTAAGCCCGTGCAGGTGTACATTCTGCTGGGCCAGTCCAACATGCTGGGCTTCGGCAAGATTGCTGGGGCGGATAACCCCGGCATGCTCGAACACGCTACCAAGAAGGAAAAACTCTACCCCTACCTCATCGACGACGAGGGCAATTGGACTGAGCGCAAGGACGTTCGCAACGTGCGCGTCATGGGAAGCGGGCTCGGCGGCATGAGGCTCTTCAACAACGAGTGGATGACTATCAAGGGCAGAGCCATCGGCCCCGAGATCGGCATCGGGCATTACGTGGGACATGCCACTGACGCGCCGGTAATGATCCTCAAGAGTTGTATTGGTAATCGCGCTCTGGGCTGGGACTTACTGCCGCCAGGTAGCGAGGGCTTTGAGTTTACAGATGCCAAGGGAGTCACCTGGATTCATCCCAGGTACAAAGGGACGCCTGAGCGGTGGGAGAAAGGCACGGAGCCAAAGGAGATCAGCTGGTACGCCGGCATGCAGTACGACGGCGATACTGCCAGAGCGAAGAAGGTGTTGGCTGAACTCGACAAATATTACCCCGGTGCGAAGGAATACGAGGTCGCGGGCTTCTTCTGGTGGCAGGGCGATCGGGACAGCCGCAGTGCCGCGCTTTCCAGCCGGTACGAGAAGAACCTTGTTCATCTCATCAAGCAGCTTCGTAAGGACTTCAATGCGCCCAACGCGAAGTTCGTCTGCGCCACGCTCGGCCAGACCAAGAAGGGCTCCACCGACAACGGCGGGAAGATCCTTGACGCTATGTTCGCGGTCGATGGTAAATCCGGCAAATACCCAGAGTTCAAGGGCGACGTCGCCACCGTTTACAGCCACCCACTGTCCAAAGGAGGCAGTTCCGGCGGCCATTACGGCGGCAACGCAGAGACCTACATGAACGTCGGCGAAGCCATGGGCAAAGCGATGGTCGAGTTGTTGAAAGCGGACAGCGAGTGAGAAACGGCAGCATGTTACCAGACCGGTGCGATCAGGCAGTTAATGGGTTAATCGCCACTGCGACTGTTGATGGCGCGAGACAGGGGCAACGGCAGCCCAATCTGTCGGCGCCATACTGCCTCGGTCGACAACACCGACCGCAAGTTGTGATATGCGCGAATCTGGAGAGGTGAGATCAACCTAGAGCAGTTGATCGCAACAGAGAACCACCACCGGCGAGTCGCGAAGAACGTTGGTTCTGCAAGAACAGAGCCAGGAACGCAGTTCTTTGGGACCACGCACACTACGTGTCCCCGTCGCCCGGCAGGGCCGATTGATAAAACTGCCGCATCTCCGCGTGGAATTCGATGCGTGACTCGTCCCAGCTATAGAACATGTGACCGCCGTCAAAATTCCGGCAAGTCAGATTCGCTTGCTGCTCGTCCGTAAGTTTCATCAGTTTCGTCAGTCGCTGACTGCCGAAGTAAGGAGTGATGAGGTCAAAGCGACCGTGCGTGATGGACACCTTCATGTGCCCGTTGAGGCTCATGCCGTATCGCAGATCATCCATCGCGCCGATCTGGCGATCGAAGAAGTGTCGTTTGCTCTTGTCCTTCCACGCCTCGTTCACCTGCATACTCAAGAGGCGGTAATCGAGTTCAGTCTCCACATTAAGGTTGGTTCGCAGGTGATGATTGATGGCACTGGTGAACAGTCGGTCGATGGAAAACAACGTTGGATCCGGTCCTTCGTAGTCATTGCGATCCGGGAACGGGTCCACGGTCGTAACCGAGGCATCGTAGCGGCCACACAATCGTCGCTCGTCACGGAGTAGCTCGCGGCAGAAGAGTGTCGCGCTGATCCGGCCGCCCGCTCGCGCGAGCACGGTCGCCGACAGTCCGGTGAGGGCCGACATCCTCCCGACGATCGATGCCCGTTCTTCAGCCAGCAGAGCCTCACCCTGGGTCAGCCACCGGACTAATTCGTTGTTGGCGAATGCTTCCGCCTGGTGTTGCATGTCGTCATTGCCAAGATTTTCCGTGCGACCGTGGTGGTGTGCAGCCGCGACCAGCGAGGGAAACAGTTCAACCCAGTAGGTCAGGTTGTAGTCCGAATCGAGCAGTGCATCGAGTTCGATCGCGGGTGAAATCATCATTGCGCCGCACAAGCCCACGCCATGCTTCTCCTGCAGCCTCCGCGCCATCCGGGCCACGCGAAATCCGCCGTAACTCTCGCCCGCGATAAACAATGGCGACGTCCAGCGATGGTACCTTGAGAGAAACCGACAGATGAATTCGCCCAGCGCATCAAGATCCTTTTCAATTTCCCAGAACTCGGGATTCTCCTCTGGTACAGTTTCGCCGGACTTGTCTTTGCCGCCTTCCGTTTTCTTGTCTGCGCCCGGTTCCTGCAGCGCCCGACTGAATCCCGTTCCCACAGGGTCGATGAACACCAGATCGGTAAACGACAGCCAGCTTTCGTGATTGTCCACCACCTGCGTCGGCGGCTGAGGCAGCGATCCCATTCTTCCAAACGCGACCCGCTGCGGCCCTAAGGCTCCCATGTGCAGATAAGCCGATGCCGCCCCCGGACCGCCGTTGAAGACAAACGTCAACGGACGGGTGCCCTCCTGCGGTTCGGCGATGTACGCAGTGTGAAACAGGTGTGCCACCGGCTTGTGGATCTTCCGCAAACTGATCCACTCCGCGACCGCCTTGTAGGCCAGTGGCCCGCCTGGCAGTTGCATTGTGTGCTCAGTGGTGGAGGCATGTTTGGGAAAGTCGTTATCGGCGTTCGTCTGACTGCCGCCATTCTCCTGCTTTGTGTCGCTCATCTTGGATCCTCAGATTCAATGGAAATCGGTGACAGGAGTGTACCGGGATTGCCGCAAGGAACAAACTGCGTCCTGTCAGTTGTTCGTGACGCTTAAGAGGTTATTTCGGTGGCTTGCCGTACGATCAGCGTTGCCTTAGTCATCAGATTGAGGCGCGGCATTGGAGGTATCGAACCGACTGGATATTATCGGCTGCGCGCAGAGGTCGACAACACCTCGGTCGATTGGGTCGATGCCGTTCAATGCATGTGGTGACAACAGCGAATCCAAGATCCTGAGATCTCCTGCGCGCGTCGGTCTCTGTGCAGTGGCCGAAGATCGCCTTCCGTTTCGAAGCTCCTGGGCGCAACCGACGCTGTTTGGCTGGTATCTCAACCTGCGGCGGTGACGCATACCGGCTGGATCTGGCAGGATACAAGCTAAAGTACGGCGGGGAAGCACGCTTCAGGGGCAACAGGGAATTCCATGGGCGGAACTGAATCAAGCCGACGGGACACGGGTTGTAAGGCGACTACCTACTGGCAGACGACGCCGAACTGGAAAAAACCGTTTCCGCAACCTGCTGTTTTCACCGGACTTCCATCGCGGGACTCACTTGGGGTGTATCACGCGATTTCGAGACTCTTGGGTCAGTTCGAGACTTTTGGGGCAAAAACAGGCGAGGGTGAGTCCAGCGATTTTGGTTATCACGACCAACACCAAATCGCGTAAATCCCTATATGCGTGTACGAAACGAGCAAGGCCCGCCAGCGGTTACTGACGGGCCTTGTTTGAATCGAGACGGGTTGTGGAGCCCGTCTGAGTGGAGGCGGCCACCAGGACTCGCAACGGGTCTCGAAAATCTTTCGCATCATCACCAAGAAAGAAGCCACCAAGGGTTGGGCAACAAGATCATCGATCCGCGCGAGGAAGTCGACCAAGCCGACGGCGAAATTGAATGTCGCGAGCGCCTTGGTGGGATGTTGAGATACTACCACCGCTCAGCAGCCTAACGCGGTGCTCACGTTCGCCTATTCTATCGACGTCTGCGGTGTGCGCTCACTCGCTATCTTCCGTCATTCGTTCCCGAATCACTCGGCGCCAAGCACACACTTCGGCCGAGATTTCGTTTCGGCGATGACTTCAAACCCAAATTGCCAAAGAACTTTTCGGTCGTTTCAGTATTTTGACTGCACGGGCTTCACGTTGCCCCGGACGGAATGGTCTGGGTGCCCGGTTTTGGTTCCGGCGTTTTCGCAAAGTTCAATCCGAAGACCGAGGAATGGAAAGTCTACGATCTACCCGACGCTGAGAACCAGATTCCGTACGCTTTGAACATTGACCCAAAGGGCGATGTCTGGATTTGCGGCACGGGTAGCGACTCGCTGTTTCGCTTCGATCCAAAGACAGAAAAGATCAACGAGTTTCGTTTGCCGACACGGGTGACCTACACGCGCGAGATTGAATTCGGCGCCGACGGCAGCATCTGGACGTGTAACTCGAACTCGCCACCGCGTCACATCGAGCGCGGCGTGGGCTCGATCATTAAACTTGAGTTCGTCGAGAAATAGCGTATGGCGACCTCGCAGCTGCTAAATAGTATCTCCGTTGCTACAATACGTCATCTCGGAATCGCCGAATCTACGACGCTCACACCAAGAATACCAAGGACCAACTCATGAAAAACCTCCCCCGTCTCTTCGCCGCAATTGTCGTCGTTGTGTTGGTTTCGCCGACACTGCGAGCGGACTTGAATGTCCCTAAGATCTTCAGCGATAGCATGGTGTTGCAGCGAGATCAGTCGATCCCTGTATGGGGATGGGAAGACGCGGGAACCGAAGTTCACGTGCTATTCGAAGGCGAAGTCAAAAAGGCGACGGCCGGAGACGACGGCAAGTGGATGGTACGGCTGTCGCCCCAAAAGGCAGGCGGGCCTTACAAGATGGTCATCGAGGGTCAAAACCGAGTTGAATTCAATGACGTCTTGGTCGGCGAAGTCTGGCTTTGCTCAGGCCAGTCGAACATGGAGTGGACGGTTTCGAATTCGAATAACCCGAAGGAGGAAATCGCAGCAGCCAATCATCCGAGAATTCGCCACATCAAGTTCGCTCATCGACCCTCTGCCGAACCCCTTACCGACGTTCCGTCCAGCGGCTGGCAGGTATGTTCGCCAAAGACCGTTGGCGGTTTTACTGGTGTCGGCTATTTCTTTGGACGTGAACTACAGGGCGAGTTGGATGTTCCGGTCGGGTTGATTGGCTGTAACTGGGGTGGTACTCGCATCGAACCTTGGACACCGCCCGTCGGATTCAAGGAAACACCCGGGCTGAGCGATATTGCCGACAAGTTGGATGAATTCCCAACCAAGAACAACCAAGGCAAAGTCAATCACCAATCGCCGCTGGCACTCTACAACGGCATGGTCCACTCGATCGTGCCCTACGGAATGCGGGGAGCCATCTGGTACCAGGGAGAGTCGAACAATGGCGAGGGAATGCTCTACCACGAAAAGATGAAGGCGCTGATCCACGGTTGGCGTAAAGTGTGGGGCAACGACAGCATGCCTTTCGGCTTTGTCCAGTTGGCACCGTACACCTATGGAGGCGACCCAACTCGCTTGGCTGGAATCTGGGAAGCCCAAACTGCCACGCTAAAAGTCCCGCATACGGGTATGGCAGTCACCGTTGATGTCGCCAACCTCAAAGATATCCATCCTCGAAATAAGCAAGACGTTGGCCGTCGGCTCGCATTATGGGCGTTGTCCGAATCGTATGGACAAAAGGGAGTCGTCTACTCGGGCCCAATCTACAAATCGATGAAAGTCAAAGGCAGCGGAATTCGGGTCAGCTTCGATCATGTTGGTGGTGGGCTCGTCTCCCGTGACGACAAACCACTCAACTGGTTCACCATCGCCGGTGACAACGGGAAATTCGTCGAAGCAACGGCGACGATCGACGGTCAGGATGTCGTTGTCACTGCAGAATCCGTGGCGAAGCCAACCGCCGTCCGATTTGGCTGGAGTCAATTGGCCGAGCCGAATCTGTCCAACAAAGAGGGGCTCCCCGCTTCGCCTTTCCGCACCGATTCGAACTAGGACAAATACAAGCACGAAGCGCAAGCTTGCAAGCGAGTGGATCTGGACGGAATGTCGAATATTGAACAAGGAATATCGAATGCTGAAGTACTAATCCGAGACATCAGGTGCGTCGACGGTTTTTGCTCTGAAGTGGCCACAGCAGGCTGATTTCGATATTCGACATTCCGTCCCGTCCTTGTCGAGGCTCAATCAACAAGGAACCGTGATGAAATCTCTGTTCTGGTCATTGGTGTTTAGAGAAGGACTAACACGATGAAGGTTTCTTACCTGATCCTATTGGCGGTGCTCTCGTTCGGTCTGCCCGTAGTCGGCCAGGAAGCGGCACTGAATTGGATGAAAGTAACCGATGACGCGGGATGGCAGCCGCGGGATTCTCAGGGCGAAGTTGTCTACGACGACCAGCTCTGGATCTTCGGTGGATGGTTCAATTCGTTTGCGGCACCGCCGCGAGATGTTTGGAGTTCGCGAGACGGAAAGAGTTGGAAGCTGGTCGAAAAGAACGCACCGTGGAAGCACAGTGATTTGTCAATGTCTGTCGCGTTCGATGACAAGATGTGGTTCATGGGCGGGTGGCACAACGGCCGTTTGCCGGGTCATTCCGCAAGCAACCAGGTGTGGTCTTCGACCGACGGAGTGAAGTGGGAGCAGGTGACGAAGGCAGCCGGTTGGTCTCCTCGCATCACCGCGGGATTGGTTGTCTTCAAAGACAAGATGTGGATTCTCGGCGGCACCGAGAATTACTACTTCGGCGATAAGACCAGCTTGAAGAACGATGTCTGGTATTCCGAAGACGGCAAGGATTGGAAGCTGGCAACGGACGATGCGGGTTGGGCTCCGCGGGCCTATCATCAAGCCGTTGTGTTGAACGACAAGATCTATGTCTTCGGCGGTGGCAACTATGTTCCGGAATACGAAGCGCACAATGATGTGTGGTGCTCGAAAGATGGCGTCAACTGGGAGCAAGTGATCGAGTCCGCGCCGTGGCATTCGCGGCTGTGGTTCTCGTCGATAGTGTATCGTGATCGGATGTGGGTCTTGGGCAGCTGGTCGAACAACCCGTCTAAGAACTGGGGAGATGTCTGGTACTCATCGAACGGTAAAGACTGGACCGAGTTAAAGTCGAAAGGAATCTGGAAGGAACGGCACGAGCATTCCGCCTTCGTCTTTCAAGACAGGATCTGGATTGCTGGCGGTCATGCCAAGCCGCTGAGCAGCGAAGTATGGTCGCTGAGTGTGCCGCCTCAGTGGTTTGAGCGTAACTGACGGCTCTGGCGGCGCGACAGAGTTTGCTTGATTCGCACCGAGTTGTCAGAATACTCACTCGTGACTAGCTGAACTAACAAGAGTTCAGACCGGAATGAATCGGCCATCGCAACGCTTGTGAATCTCGCGACGCATGCCTCACCAACACAAACTCGCGGCAAGACTGTCACGTCGCGAACTGCTTCGTTTCGGGCTGCGAGGTTTCTCGGGCTTGTCGTTGTCCGAGCTGCTGAAACATCGTGCGGACGCAGCCGAATCGCGACGCAACCAAAAGCAAGACACCGCGATCATCTTCGTCTGGCTGCCAGGTGGCCACAGCCATCTGGAGACGTACGATTAAAGGGACTTCACAAGGGGACTCTTTACCGAGTGGCGGAGCGAATATCGCGCGAATACCTCGACCCCTACGCGTGGCTCATCATCCCGGCTTGCGTCGTATGGGTAGCATTCGAGATTCGGCTGATTTTCCGGCGAGTGTTTCCCCGACATGATCGCCGGCAGATGGAGGCTGGGTAGTTGTTCTCTCACCAGGAATCTCAAAGGTGAATTACGAACAGAGCGCATTCGGTTACTGCCGGTATGGATCGTCAGACCTTCCGCCAGGCCACCCGGCGCGCCTCGCGCGCGTTAACCGGTTTACACCTTCGACACCGAGAGTCAGAGACGTTTTCGGTAACCCACCAGGGGACCCTGACCGTTACACCCACGTTCCTGCTGAGGGTGCTGCGTTGGGCGCTTCACTAACTCGGCGAAGCGGTTAACAGGCCGGTTGGCCGAAAGTGCGGTGTGGCCTAGAGATACGAAAAACGCCGAGCGCCTCTCGGCTCGGCGTTTGGAATTCACCGCTGGAACGGCGATTCCGGGTTTAGAGAAAGTGAGCTCCCCGAAAGGAACCCTCTTCGTAACAATACTCTCTTTTGCGAATGACGTAAGCCCTTGAGATAGCAGCGGTTGCCGAGTTCGAGTCCCTTTCG
>PBSM01000093.1 GCA_002726245.1 Planctomycetaceae bacterium
GAATCTGGCGGGTCATGATCAAGTTTCCTTTTCGTGGTGTGAAGACTTTGAAAAGAAACCGATCCGGCCCGCCCTTTCAAGCGACCGCCAACAGTTGAAAGTACAGAAAGAAAGTTACACCACCGGACGAGAAGCCCTGACTCGACAAGTGTGACTCGAACTGTCGTTGTGCGAAGACTTGCCAAGATTCGTCGCTTTCGGATTTAATAGATCCGGGTAACTGACAAACGCAGAAACCTTAACCACGGATTGCCGTATGTCGCACTGCGCACGTGCGACACTCGGCGACACTCGGCGAGACACCGAAAACAGACAGACATATTACTAAAGTGCGACAAGCACTTATTGTTCCAGCTCCCAGCTACGCCCTTTGATACCGAACGGGTTAACCAAATTCCGGGCGGAAACTGCGTCTCAACTCTACAATCCCCTCGAGAGTGCTCTCAAGCCAATCACCACATCACCCGCAAGTTGTGTGCCAAAACCTGTGAGTTTCGTGAAGTCATGTCTCGGCGATGGCGAGTTCCGCAACCGGTTGTAGAAAAAGTACTTGGCGATTGTCGCTGTAGAAAGCAAGTCAAAGATGGAAGCGAGACGTAGGCTTCTACGAATCTACCGAGCACGCACACCAGCATCTTGAACCGGACTCGTATCTTGCAGGCGTAGATCACCCTTGGCCGCATTCACGAACTGTGGATCTGTTCCGTGCGATCCACCCGTTTCTTTCACCGGCAACGCGAATCGGTTGCTCCTTTCTGGCCGGTCGATGCAATACCAGTGATTGTTGGCAAACTTGAAGGTCTTGGGAGCAGTCCCTGCACCGATGTTCGCAATTCTTCGCGTTTCATCTGACCGGAACGCGATTACATTGTTGGTGAAGACTCCGTTTCGGCACGGAACGAACTGGCTACCGCGTGACTCTTGCAGTATTCGCACGACATACCGCCCTGGTTGGTAAATCGTGTTGTACCGAACGATGGCTCCATCGACGCCCACGAAACAGATCGGAGCTGAAGGTCCGATGAACGTGCAGTCTTCGACGGTGATGTCCTTGGCTTCGTAGCCGTCAACCTTGGGACGGAAGTATGGAAGCCCAGTGCTTCCGCCGATATTGACGCTTCTAGCACCAGCGTTCTCGAAGCGGCACTGTTGAATGGCGATGTCTCTGCTGCCACCCTTGGTCTGAATGCCGCTCCCAGCGACATCACTACGATGGCGGAACGTGCAGCCGCTGACTTTTCCGTTGTGGCAACCAACCATGTCAATCGCCGACCCACTGCTGCCCCAGCGTTCGATAGTGCAGTCTTCCACGCGAAAGTTGTCCAAGCCGGACAGCTTGATTCCGTCGTGATTGCCGCCGGGACCGACATCGCGGATCGTCAGTCCACGCAGAACGACGTGATGTGCTGGAGTATCGTATGACCCGCCATCATCGATGTTGAGACCATTGCCGCTCGCCTCTGTTAGAACAAGGCTGTGCAGCTCAACGAAGGCGGGGTCGGTGAGGTGAAAGCAGGAGTTACGTCCTTTAAACACTGGTGGGCTTTCTTTGTCCGCCGCTGCCAGAATGATCGGCTTATTCTGTTCGCCTCGAAGCCCGTTGAAATTCAGGCCACCCTGGTACGTGCCTGGTGCAATCAGGATCGTGGCTCCTGGCGTTGCATTATCGACTGCTTTCACGATCTGGTCGCGAGTATTCACCGTGATGGTTTGCGAAATTCCCGCTCGCGGCAGTGTCATCAGCGGAAAGATGCCAAGCAGAATCAAGACGCAACGATGGGCCTTCATTCGCCGCCTCCAAACACTCCAGGCAATGGCTGTGCAACGCCATCATCCGTTGCATCAAAATCCTCGCCGAGCAGAGCTGCCACCATCGCGGCGATTTGCGACGTCTTGTCTCGGTACTCATCAAGCTGCTGGCAGGCTTCCCACAGTTGCTTGATGTATTGATCTGACCGATACGCGGCATCGAGATACAAATCATAGCGACCATCCGGCCAGTACCGTGGCAGCTCCTCGGCAAGCAAGTTCCATTGCTGCTTCTCACTTGCGTCAGCGAAGAATTCCAGTTCCTGCCAACCAGCGTTCACATAGATGCCGCTTCGCTCTTGATTGATAATGAAAGGGAAGACTTCCCAAGATCCAAAGGCGGCCACTCGTCCTTGATAGCTCGGCTTCTGGTTGAGCCACTCCAGTACAGTAATGTTGCAGTTGGGCCGCTTTGCATTCGAGCTGATTTCGTCGTCCGTAAACCCGGATAGAATCTCGTTGTAGCCCAGATAGGAGAAATACCTGCCGTTCGTCACCCGAGCCACACTGTCCGCTCTGATGTCGCCGAAGAGCTTGTTGCATTGTCTTTGGAATATCACCACAATTGCCAACGCGGCAGGCAGGGTCTCCGATTCTTTTTATGAGTGTGAATTATGCAGCGCACTGCGTGAATATCTCAATGGGTGTTATTGATCGCATTGCTCCAAGCGGTGTGGGGGACGGATCTGGTTGCGCAGTCGACTTTGGACATCAAAGACCGGGCGCAGTTGTTTGTTGACAAGGTTCTAGTGCGTGAGACCGAGCGTGTTTGGTTTACTCAACATCAGGGCAAGAAGCACCCAGCCAATCCGGTGCTCAAGCCCACTCGTCCTTGGGAAGGCTGGCTGACGTACGTCTACGGCGACGTGATTTACGACCGTGAAGAACAGATCTTCAAAATGTGGTATCTCGCCGGCAACAAAACCGATTATTTTGATCACAACACGCTCACCTGCTACGCCACAAGCCAAGACGGGATTCACTGGGATAAACCGGAAGTCGGGACGATTAAGTCGAAAAATGACAAGCCCCACAACGCCGTCGGCACGTTTAAGCTACCGAGTATTCACAAAGATGTGGACGAAACCGATCCGGCGCGGCGTTACAAGATGATCTGCTTCTCCTGGTACGCCGACGCCACCGCGTCCACAAAATCACCCAGCTATCGCACCATGGTCTCCCCCGACGGACTCCAATGGACGCGAGAAAGTAAGAAACCGATTGCGCCGAGTGCCGACGTCATCACCGGTTTCTGGGATCCGCGGCGACAGATCTACGTGGCATTCCCGAAGATCGGCCGGTTATGGAGAGGACACGGTCGCCGGCTTTTCTCGACGATCACGAGCCAGGATTTTATCAACTGGACTGAACCGATCTCTTCCTGGGAGACCGATTTGCGCGACGACGTCGGTTCACTAGCGCGAATTGAGCGAGTGCGTCCGGTTCTCGATCGTCCCGATGACGAGAAGCTGATGCATACCGACTTTTATGGCATCGGGGTTTATCTGGCGGAGAGCTGCACGATTGGATTTCCGTGGATGTTTACCGTGAACAATAAGGACCGGTTTGGAACGAATCAGGATGGACCACAGGAGGTGCAGCTTGCCGTCTCGCGTGATTTGGTTCATTGGGAACGCCCCTTTCCGCACGCCGGTAATCGCGATCGGCGAGGATTTGGCCGAGTGGGATTGCAGCTATCAGACCACCGCCGCCAAAGCGATTCGTGTGGGTGATGAAATCCGTTTGTATTATGGCGGTGCAAATTACACGCACGGAACGCCGGCGTTGATCGTTCCTGAGCTAGACGGCAAGCCGCCCCCCCGTGGAAGCCGTTATGGATCGGCTATTGGATTGGTCACTTGGCCGCTCGACCGGGTTCGTTTCGGTCGATGCTTCCGTCGAAGGAGGCACGCTGACAACCGTTCCGTTCCGGTTCTGCGGCGATCGGCTGGTCATCAACGCGACAACCAAGTCGGAAGGCCATGTCTTGGTTGAGCTGTGCGACGCAGCGGGCAGGCGACTGCCCGAATTCCAACGGTCTCAACCGTTTTCCGGAGACGCGCTGCGCCACACGGTTTCTTTCGGCTCGAAGGCAGACGTTTCGGCGCTGGCAGGCCAACCCGTCAGCTTGAAATTCCACCTGAAAAGCGCGAGCTTGTATAGCTTTGCCTTTCGCTAACACGATTACGTCGTCGATGTTGGAGTCCAGCCTTTAGGCTGCTTCTTACGTGTGTCGCCTTTCGCTCCGCGAAAGTGACGCTACTTTCTGCAGAGCGAAAGGCGGGACGCCCGTGGCAAAAGTTGCCCCTCGACGAACTGTGAAAGAAAAGATGCTGTGTTCGACATGGCCAAGAATCCGAAGGACGACGCGGCTGAAATCATCTATGCCAAGCGCGGCCACAACTTCGGTGCAAGCTTCTTGAGCCACCTGCCGAGCGATGTGCTGATCAGCATCAATCAAAGAGCACGAGAGGAAGACGGAGCGGGCAGCCAGGATACACCTCGGGAGAAGAGAATGCGTCTCACGTACTGCCCGTTTCCTTCTTTCGAGGCGTATTCCTTGGGCCGTCTCCGACCGGCCCACCTAGGGCCGGCCGCGACAAGAAAGGCCCGACTCCTCGTTCCAGAGAAGCCGGGCTTCGTGTCATTGCGATCGCCCAACCACCATTACGGCAGCGGAATCGTGCTGAGGTTCTGTGCTCCGCCATCGGCTTGAGCCAAGATGATGGCGTTGTCGTCATTCAGCTTGTCGAGCTGTATGACACCCTTCAGGTCTTCGATCGTGTCGTACTCCTGACCGGCCAGCCCGCCACCTCGAACGGGCTCCGTGATTCCTTTCGAACGACCGATGTCTTTGGTGCTGATTTTCATCACACCGCGAGCACTGTTTGCCATCAGCAACCAACTCTCGCCGTCCTTCTCATATACGATCATGTCGTAAGGTCGATTTCGATTACCGAGTTCGGCGACGGTTGTACCACGAACCGGCTTGTCAGACTTCAGGCTCTTCACATCAAACCGCACAAGCGGTGTACACGTGAAGCCGGCCAGCAGACTGGGCTTGCCGTCGATGTTGAACGGGACAAAGGTCCGAACGGTCGAGTAGTTCTCCAGACGACCGTGTGCTCCGTGGAAAATCTCGACGTTGACACCTGTGTCGGCCGCAGCGAACGGGAACGGAATCTCTCGAACCGTCGATAGTGGACGCCCACCCTCCGGATTCGGCGTCACACCAGAAAGCAACACTTTGCCTTCCGTATAAGCCAGGTCCGTGATCGATTGATCGCGAGGATTCCCTTTACGACGCCCTTCACCAACCACCTTGTCCTCGGGCGCGTTCGGCAACTCAACTTTGGCAACGCCAACGTTCTTCAGATTCACTTTGCTCAGTTTGCCGGCGGCGTCAATGCGAACTAACGCCGCTTTGCCGCTCGCGCTGGCGGACAGATAGACATTACCGCTGGCCGGATTCACTGCCAGATCGTTGATCTTCGCCGCTTGCGAACCGACGCCTAACAGATCGGCAACCTTCTCATTCAGCGCAGAGATCTGCAACTTCACCTTCGCGGGCTCACCAGACCCATCGCCTGTATCGATCGCGACAAGCGAAGCGGCTTTCGTGTCGCCCACGATGAGAATCCCATCCGGACCAAACGCCAACGGACCGGCGGACTTCAGGTCAGCGTTCCCCTTCTTCAAACCCCAATCGGCAGCCGACGCGAACGAGACGCACGCAACTACCATCAGACAACTCAACACACCGCAACTCATTAAACGTTGCATTCGCATGACCCAAGCTCCTTCGAGTACTGGCCAACAGAGATAACAGATACGACAGATACGACACCAGACCGGAATCCACTCGTCACGATTATCGACGTCCGAACTCGTCCGATCAAGCAGTCACCGATCTAACTCCGCTCTTCCTGAGCAGTTTCTTGACAATCGTGCAATTCGGCAGCTAAAACGATCTTAGCGACGCGGTTCACGTTCGTGGGTGGTTGCTGATTCGGACTGATTCTTTTCGTTTATTGTCGCGTCCCACGATGCCGCCCTCCCTGCGCAGACCGCTCGCCAGAGGAGGTGTCTGCGCGATGGCCATTGTCTGTCCTCACTGCCAGCAGCAACTGAAGCTTGGTTCCGCAAAGCCGGGACATTACAAACCGAAATGCAATAAGTGCGGAAAACGCTTCTTGCTGGAGGTTCCCGCTGATCCTGACGCCACGCCAATCGTGCGTGTTACGGACCTTCCGCCGCGTCCGACGAAGCAACTGTTGGCGAAAGGACTCCGGCAACACCAAGCAATCGCTCGCCACCACCGGACGGCGAGCGAACGGCAGTCGATCGCTTCGAAGCCACCCTTGCCATGTCGGGTTCACCGGCCTCCGAGCTCCCTGACGTCGGCGATTCACCAACGATGCAGGGCCACGAAACGGGGACCGAAGCAACCGCTGTCAAACCGACGCCGGCCGCCACGCGCTTGAACATCCCCGAGCGGCTTGGCGGATATCGGTTGCTGAGAGAGCTCGGCCGAGGAGCGATGGGCGCGGTCTATCTGGCCAAACAGCTCTCACTAGATCGTCTGGTAGCCTTGAAAGTGATTCAGGACAAGTTCGCAAAGAACCCGACTTTCCTGGCACGCTTCACGCGCGAAGCGTATGCCGCCGCCCAACTCGTCCATCACAACGTCGTTCAAATCTATGGCCTCGGCAGCGATGGTCGGACCAACTTTTTCAGCATGGAGTATGTTCGCGGCCAGACGCTGGCGGAGATCGTTCGCGATCATGGAGCTCTCGATCCGAAGGCCGCCGCTGGCTACATCCTGCAAGCCGCGCGAGGATTAGCGTTCGCGCATAACCACGGGATGGTGCATCGCGATGTGAAACCGGCAAACCTGCTGCTGAACGAACAAGGCGTCGTGAAAGTCGCCGACCTCGGCTTAGTCAAGACGCCCGAGTTGGAATCGGACGATGTCGATTTTGGTACAATTCGCGAGGCCGACGCATCGTCGCTTGCCGCCGCAAGATCACACGTCACTAGCATCGATGCGGTGGTCGGCACGCCAGCCTACATGTCGCCCGAGCAGGCTCGTAATGCTTCCAAGATCGATCATCGCGCCGACATCTATTCACTCGGTTGTGCGTTTTACGTCTTGCTGACAGGCCGCCCGCCATTCGAAGGCACTAGTGCGATCGATGTGATCTCGAAGCATCGAACCGGCCCCGTGACGATCGTCGATACGATTCCACAACCGCTTTCCGACATTGTGGTCAAGATGCTGGCGAAGTCTCCCAATGACAGGCACACGACCGCCGGCGAAGTTGTCGCCGACATGGAGAAGTTTCTCGGAGAGGGAAAGACCTTCTCGCCGACCGAAGAACACGTCCGAGCGCTCGAGACATCGCTTCAAGAGTTCAACAGCTCGCCGATCTCCCGCGTCCGAGCGTTTCTAGCGATGGGATTCGTTGCTGGATGTGCGCTGCTCGTTGCGGCCTGTTTACTGTTTAGCCCTTCGCTGGCGGTGGGCTTCGCGGTGTTGTTGACGACAAGCGTTGTCTCGTACTTCGTAATCAGCGTATGGCGTCAACGGACCTATCTGTTCGATGCAACGCGGCAATTCGTTTTCCAAAGCCGTTGGAGTGACCGATTGACGTGGCTGACAGCGATGTTGCTGGCCGCGGCAATCGCTTACGTCGCGGGAGCATTTTGGATCTGCCTCGGCTCGGCGGCGCTCGGAGTGATTGCTGGTCTCGCGTTTCATCTGTTCATCGATCGTCGCGTTGATGCGGACCGCAGCGCGAGCTTGGAGCGGATGGAAGAGCTACTAAAGAAGCTGCGTCTGCAAGGAACGGACGAACATGCCCTGCGGAACTTTATCGCCAAGTTCAGCGGCGATACGTGGGAAGAGTTCTACGAAGCGTTGTTTGGATTCGAGGCCAAGCTTCAAGCGCGAGCGTACCGGGGCGCCGAGGGTGTTCGCCCAGGGAAGCGTTTTCGCGCGTGGCGTGAAATGCTGATCAACCGCTTCGAATCGCGTCTGCGATCACAGCAGGTGACTCGTACGTAAGACCACATTGCACGTGTTGAACAGGAAGGATTGAAAGCACAAGGAGTCGATGCAAACGAAGCTCGCGAACAAGCTCGACGAATGGCAGCGGCCTTGATCGAACAAGCAACTGCCGAGTCGCAGGCGCAAGCTGCGAGCCACGCGGAGACGGTGGCCGATCCAGCCGCGGCCGCCGTGGCGAAACGCGCACGCGTCAAAGCCATGCTCGCGGAAGCGCGCGGCGGCAAAGAGCCTCCACCTCCCCCCATGCAAGACACGATCAACGGATGGCTCGATGCTGTCGCAGGTCCTCGCCTGCGGTTCTTGGCAGGTTGCGTCTTGGTGATCGGCTGCGTGCTCTGGATTCAACAGAACAAGGTCATTTCGGGGAGCGAACTTCGCGAGGCTGCGGCCAGTGCGATCGAGAGTCGCGAAGCGGGTGCTCTGCAAGATGTTCAGCTTGACTTCAGCGAGACCAAACCGCTGAGTGTGCCGATCGTCGGCCGTTACTTCGACAGCTTGAACGCAGGACTCGCAGGGTTGATGTTGCTCTTCACGTCGTTGTTCCGTGGTTGGAAAATCTCCGTCTTCCTATTGCCGGCGGCAGTCATCGCCCTGCTGGGGCCCTCGTTAGGTGTGCCGGGTATCGATGTGATCGGAGGGGCCTACGTCAGCAGTGCCGCCATCGCAATCGGTCTCGCGGTTGTCGGAGTTCTCTTCGCGCGCGAACCAGACTGAAACGCGTTGGGTGCCGGCTTCGCAGCGCGCCGTACGTCGAGTAGGTCACGCTCGCCGAGCGTGACCTAGAAAACCGCCGGTTTTTGTTCGGCTTAAGGCACTTTCTGGGTTAAGTCACTTTCGGCGAAAGTGACCTACTCCGTTGATTCCGAATCGCAGCCGCCGCCTTGCTGCTGCATCATCTCCTTGAATCGTCGGTCCATTTCTTCTTCGCTCACATCCTCGACGTGGGTCGCCAGGGTCCACGAATGACCAAACGGATCTTCGACCGTACCTGATCGATCACCGTAGAACTGGTCCATCAGAGGTCTCTTCACGGTGGCCCCGGTATCGACTCCTTGTTGGAAGCGGGCATTGACGTCTTCGAGATACAACACAATCGACGTGGGCGAGCCACCGTACGAGTTGGCACTCCGAATCCCCATCTCAGGAAACTCGTCCGCCAACATGATCGGCGAGTCGCCTATCTTGATCTCAGCGTGCATGAGCTTGCCACCGGGCCCGTCCGCTCGCATAATCTCTTCAGCACTGAAGGCAGTCTTGTAGAACTCGATCGCCTTCGCCGCGTCATCCACCTTCATCGTCTTCGACATCCCACTGCTTCTTGAGCGACTCAAGATTCTCCGTTTCGGCGAGCTGCTCGTAACAACCCAGCAACGCTGAAGCAGCGGGCCGATAGTTGGAGCAATCGCCGAGCGCGAACTCGAATGAACGTGCTGCGCTGTCGATATCGTTGTCGTGCAGAAACGCCAGCCCGATGTTGTACTTCACGCCGCCAGCAACAGACCGCTTTTGTAAGATCTTCTGGTAGTCCGCGATCGCGCTTTGTAAGTTGCCGTTGCGAGCCTTCAGATTGGCTGGGTCCAAGCCAGGGTAAAGCGCCCCGACATCCGCTCCGCCATAGGCACGGAACAACTGCACGAGAGCCACCGGAACACCTAGCACAAACAGCAAGTTGCCGAACAGCATCTTCCAAGCTTCCGGCCGCATGCAGGCTGGACAACGCCAAGTCTCTCGCTGCGACCAGCCGTAGATAACCAAGAGGAAGTAGAAGTAAAAGATCGTGAACTTGCGAGGCTTACTATACATGCCGCATTCGTCACAGAGCCGGTGCTCGTTCTCAGCCTTCAATGCGGCCAGCGAATCGCCCGCCGCGTCAGTCCCTGGCAGGGTGCCAATCGAATGGCAGAAGTCGCAACTCACTTGATCCGTTTGGGGGAATCCCGTTAGATCGATCGTCGCACCGCAGTGAGGGCAGTTCGCTTTTCGATACTCATGTCCGCGCCCTTCTTTTTCCAACTCCTCGCGATGCATCTGAGCCCAGACGGCACTGCGGGCCAAGCCAATCGCCGCCTTCAGCTTTCCTGCTCCACCCTGAGTCACAGCGATGACAATGAAAATCGGCTCACCGCCTTCACCGACAGTCGATAGGATCAAGCGATTGCTACGAACGTCCACATCTCCAAAAGCCGCCACTGGAATCTCCGTGTCGTCCAGATGAAGGTTCTGTCCGTCGAAGCTTCCCTTCTTTGAGAAAAAGCCGGTTTCTTGCCCCTCGTCGTCAACCCACTTGAACTTGAAGTCCATCGCTTCCATGAGAGACACCTCGTGAAATGATAAGGAGAAGACCTGCTGCTGAGTCGATTCGATCAATCGACCTTCGCCACCGAACCGGCTTCGGCTAGAAGCCACAATCCATTGAGTTTGCCGAAGTAGAACGAGCGGCGAACGTGCCTACATCTATCCCAGCGACGCCAAGCCCAACTCGGCCAGCTTGTCCCTCGTGGGAACTCCTTCCTCGTCCCAGCCGCGGCGCTCGTAATAGATCGGCAACATGGCGTCGAGATTAACCGTCACGCCCTTCGACGGGCCTTCCTTGTGACCTTCGTTAAGAAGCCGCTTCGGGAGAGTATCGTCCGCCTTCGTCAAGCCAGCTTTGAGGTTCCACAGACGCTCAATATTCCACGTTCGCTCTCCGATCTTGACGAAGTCGTCGAGTGTGTAGGGGACTCCGGTTGCCGCTGCTGTGACGGGAACGAAGGTCTCCAAGCCCCCACCCGCGAAGCCCACGAACAAACAGAGGCCCGTGTTGTCGTGTGACGTTGAGCGATCTTGTTCGTGGACGACCCATTCACTCTTGCCTTCGGGAACGTGCGGATCATTGCCCTCGGAAGTCTCGAAACCGGGCGTCCAAGCTCGCAAGTGGCAAGCACCGCGGTTGCACGTCGCATAAGCAACCCCCATTCCTTGGAAGCCGCGAGGATCGTAAGCCGGGAACTCCTGCCCTTTGCTTCCCATGAAGACATCGGGATTGTCGAACTTTTCGCCCATTAACTTCGAGCCTTCGGCCAGTTCGTCGCCGAAACCTTCGCGGAAGCCGGTCGCTTCTGTCATACGAACGAGAGCCTCGCCGGAACCAAATGTTAACGGCAGTTCAACCATGTCGTCGGTGACAGTGCCTTCCTGATACAACTCCATCGCCGCGGCAAGTGTCGCTCCCATCGAGATGGGATCCATGCCGAGATCGTTGCAAAGCCAGTTGGCTTTCAAAACCGCGTCCAGGTCGCCGACTCCGCAATCCGCGCCCAACGCCCAAGCAGCTTCATACTCTGGACCTTCCCCGGCTTGTTTCCAGTTGCGAGGATGCGTGTTAACGGTGAACTTCTCCGATTCGTCTCCCAGGCGGCAAACACGACCACACGCGATCGTACAGGCGAAGCAAGCCTTGTTCGTCACCATGCGCGTATCTCTGACCGCGTTGCCGTTGAGGTTTTCGAATTCATCGAACTGACCTTCTTGGAAATTGCGAGTTGGTAAACCACCGAACGCCTGTGTCAAATCGATCGTTGCGGCAGTGCCCAGTTCGCCGAACGCGGCGTAGCCCGGATTGGATTCCATCGTGGCTCGCATTTCCCACACAGCTTTCATGAACGCTGCCGGGTCCGCGATGTTGACGCCACCCGTGCCACGAACGGCGATGGCCTTCAGATTCTTGGCGCCCATGACAGTTCCAACACCGCTGCGCCCCGCCGCGCGATGCTTGTCGTTCATGATGCAGGCGAACTTGACAAGGTTCTCGCCAGCCGGACCAATGCAAGCGACGCGCAGTTGCGGGATGCCGAGGTCTTCGCGCAAACCGTCTTCCGTTTCGCCAACGAGCTTGCCCCAGTACTGCGAGGCATCGCGGACTTCAACCTGATCGTCGTAGATATAGAGGTAACTCGGTTGCGCCGCCTGGCCTTCAATGATCAACAGGTCATAGCCGGCGAACTTCAGTTCGGGGCCGAAATGTCCTCCCGAATTTGAAGTCGTAATCGCGCCGGTCAACGCGCCCTTGGTGACGACCATGTACCGCGAGCCGCAAGGAGCCGGCGTGCCCGTCAGTGGCCCCGTCGCGAAGATCATCTTGTTCTCGGGCGCGAGTGGATCGACCGTCGGATCTAGCTCTTCGTACAGGTACCGATCCGCTAGTCCGCGACCGCCGATATACTCGTGCAACCATTCCGTCGGAATCTCTTCCACGGTACAACTCTTCGTCGTCAGGTTTACTCGCAGTAGCTTTCCGGTCCAGCTTGTCATAGAAATCCCTTTACCAACCGTGTCGTCTAATCTGAATCGAAGCACGGGCGATTATAACGGCTAGGAACGAGAGTCGGGAGGCTTCTCGGGGAAGAACAGGGGCGGATCGCGAACAGCCTGCGACGCAGGACTTCAGACGTCTCATAGCCGGTAATATGGCAACGGGCTAACAAATTCGGTCCACCCGTGACGCGATGACTGCGGCGCGTTAGACTGTAAGAGTGGCGGAAAGAGTTCTACGATGGCTGAAATCACGTTAAACGACGAGCAGGCTAAGATCCTTGCACATTCAGGTGAGGTAGTGATTGTGCGTGATCCGCGAGGGAATGTGATTGGGCATTTGGCACCTAACAAGGCCCGAGACGAAGCCGCCATTGTTGCCGAGGCCAAACAGCGGCTGGCGTCTAATCAGCCTCGCTACTCCACCGCCGAAGTGCTCGATCATCTGAGTTCGCTGGAATCGGAATGACTCGACTACTTCGCCTTATGCCACGAAGACAACGTTCGTGACTTGCACGGTCAACTTATCTTCGCTGACATCGAAGTACAAGGTCAGCGGCGGAACCTGCAGCTTCCAAAGCCCCTCTGATAGATAAACTGCTTTCGCAGTTGGATTCGTTGACAACTGACGATCCGCCCTATTGGCAGCCGTGGTGACCGACCCACGATCCGAAGCCGGTACCTCGAGCCAGATTTGTGCTAACTCGTCGCGGGCGTCCTGCAACCATACTATTCCGCTCCGCATCTCCCGGCCTCTCGATCAAATGTAGCGATTGATCAGGTGCTCCAGCATCTCTTGGCGGCCGCTTTGGTTGGGCAAGATCTCCGCCTTTTCGAGCATGTACGCTTCAAGCGATTTGAAATCGGCCTTGTCCGCTTCGATTTCGGCACCGATCCCAGAGTCCCAACTGCTGTAGCGGTCGGTCACGAAAGCAGCGAGTTCGCCGTCGATCCGTATCTCGGCGGCGATGCGTAAACCGCGAGCAAAGGCGTCCATACCGCCGACGTGAGCGTGAAAGAGATCGATTGGCTCGAAGCTCTCTCGCCGCACCTTCGCGTCGAAGTTTACTCCGCCCGGCGCGATGCCGCCGAACTTGAGCAGCATCAACATGATCTCCGCCGTGAGATAGAAGTTGGTCGGGAACTGATCCGTGTCCCAACCGAGCATCAAGTCGCCAGTGTTGGCATCGATCGAGCCGAGCAAGTCTTGATGGCCGGCGTAATCGAGCTCGTGCATCATCGTATGCCCGGCGAGCGTCGCGTGATTCGTTTCGATGTTCAGCTTGAAGCGATCGGTCAGCTCGTAGGCTCGCAAGAAGTTGATGCAAGCCGCGGCATCGCTGTCGTATTGGTGCTTGGTCGGTTCTTTGGGCTTGGGCTCGATGAGGAACGTGCCGTTGAATCCAATCTCGTTGGCATAGTCGATCGCCATGTGGAAGAACTTGCCGAGATGATCAAGCTCGCGTTTCATGTCGGTGTTGAACTGACATTGATACCCTTCGCGGCCACCCCAGAAGACATAATTCTCGCCGCCCAACTCTTTCGTAACTTCCAAGCACTTCTTCACCTGCGAAGCAGCATAGGCGAAGGCGTCAGCGTTGCAACTCGTTGCGGCACCGTGCATGTAGCGGGGATTGCTGAACATGTTCGCCGTGCCCCACAGGAGCTTGATGCCAGTCCGTTCTTGTTCCTCTTTCAGCACTGCGGCGACCGCATCAAAGTTCTTGTTGCTTTCGGCGAGCGTCTCGCCTTCGGGAGCCACATCGCGATCGTGAAAGGCGTAATACGGAGCGCCCAGCTTCTCCATGAACTCAAAAGCCACGCGTGCACGATTGATCGCATTCTCGACGGAATCGGTACCATCTTCCCAAGGCCGGACCATCGTTGGCGAACCGAACGGATCAGCTCCCGTGCCTCGGAACGTATGCCAATAGACCACCGCAAAGCGAAGGTGGTCCTTCATTGTCTGGCCTTCGATGACTTCGTCTTCGTTGTACCAACGATAGGCAAGCGGATTCTTGGAAGCAGGGCCTTCGTAGGCGATTCGATCGATTTCGGGAAAGGCCGGCATCCGTCATCCTCACAGCAACAAGGTGGCTTACAAACAGGGCGAACAGCTCTTTATCGTGGCAAATCGCCGGCGGCTCGACAACCGCCGGCCAAGCAAAGAAAAAGGTGCAGGAGAGCCTCTTGGGCTCTCCGCACCTCGGTGTTTAACCAATCTATGGAATCGATGTTATGGCAGCAGGACTGGGTTACCATCCTCCGCATTCAACAGCATTTCATACAGACTGTTGGTTCGAATGGCTCCAGAATTGCCAGGCGTATGCTCAATCGTTTCAGCGAGGAAGCGAACCGAACCGTCTCCCAACGCGAATTGGGCGCCGCCCGGATGATTGCTGCTGAAGCTCTGGCGGTGGGACCAAGTTGTTATGGCAACACCATTCGTGTTTCTGCCGATGGGAGAATTAATCTTGTTCATTCCTCCGCCAAGCGCGTTGGAAAGTCCCCACGAACCATTACCATCGTTGCGCGTGGCGAACGGAGTGGCAGCACGTGAATTCCTATACTGCCCAGTCGCGGGATCGAAGACTGACCAAGCGCGTTCACCAACTATCAAGACGTTCGAAGTTCCGTCGAGGATAGCAGCAAACTTCAATCCTTGATTTGCTCGAAAAACCCCGCACCCGCGGTGCGGCCGGTTGTTAGGCGCGTGGCACGGCACGGTCGTGCTGTTGCGAAGCCGCCACGGTCCGTTGACGCCCACGTAGTTAGATTTCGCGACACGGTGATCCGCGCCTGTGTCGTCGTTGGTACCGTTTGCGGTAGTGGCACCGCGCAACCGACGGCCATTTTCGATATTACGGTCGGGCCCAGTATCGGAAGGACAGTTGAAGCCTGCAAGCGGTTGATGCATGACGAGCACACGGGCGGGATCATCGACCGCGAATTGAGCCATGAGCTTATTAACCCCAATGCTTTCGTGCACGGTACTCGCTTCGATGAAGGGAAGGATCATTCCCGCCCAACTCCAATGACTCCGATTGTTGCTGCTATTCGCAACGTTTCTGTAGAAACCCGGCGGCAACGTCTTGTACGTGTCGTGATAGTTGTGTAACGCCAAGCCAATCTGTTTCAGATTGTTCGAACAACTCATACGACGGGCTGCTTCGCGGGCGGCTTGAACCGCTGGAAGAAGCAAGGCAACTAAGATGCCGATAA
>PBSM01000094.1 GCA_002726245.1 Planctomycetaceae bacterium
AGTGATCTCATAACAATCACACCATCGCGGAGGGCAGCGTTTTTGCTAATACCAATTATGCGCGCAATTCAAAACTTCCCATAAAGTGAAGTAATAAAATCAGGCCGCGAGAGATGGCGGATTTACTTGAGTTCCGGCACGCCGTCAACCAGCGGATCTAAACCTTTCGCGCAACGAACATCGGAGGCGTCGAGTAATGACTAAGATCGTGGCATACGACTCGTATTTGGGGATCGACGACGAATCGGTCGAGGCCATTCAGCGAACGGCACCAGACGCCAATGTGGTGGCCCCAACGAAGGAAGATTTGGCGACGGAGCTCGCCGACGCGGAGATCTTCTATGGATATCATTCTCCCGAGGTCTTTCGCGCTGCCAAGAAGTTGTGCTGGATTCAGTCCGCCGCGGCGGGGCTCGACGCGATGGTTGACGCGCCGTTGATCGAGCGGGGCTTGACGATTACCAATGCCAGCGGCGTGCATGCACCGCAGGTTGCGGAGGCGGCCTGGGCGCTGACGCTGGCCCTCACGCGCGGAATGCAAACCTATTTCCGCCACCAACAGGAACATCATTGGGAGTGGGGCACGCACTTCGATCTCGACGGAGCGACTGCCGGCATCATCGGCCTGGGCGGCATTGGGCGCCGATATGCCCGAGTTGCCGCCGCGTTTGGAATGCGAGTCTTGGCTGTCGATGCGCACGAGCCTCCTAGGCCGGATGCTGTGGAGGCTGTGTGGTCGCTGGATCGTCTAAACGAGTTGCTCGCGACTGCCGACGTCGTACTGATCTCTTGTCCTGCTACGAAGGAGACACATCACTTGATCAACGCCGAGCGTCTCGCTTGCATAAAACCGACCTCCTTTCTCGTGAACATCGCGCGCGGGGATATCGTGGACGAAGTCGCCTTGGCCGAGTCGTTGCGCTCCGGGTGCATTGCCGGAGCTGGCGTTGATGTCTGCGCGGCAGAGCCGCTTCCTTCGGAAAGCACCCTGTGGGATACTCCGAACTTGATCATCACGCCACACTGTGCCGGGCTTTCGCCCAACCGCAGACGGCGGCTGATCGAGTTCTTTTGCCAGAACCTGCGCCGTTATTTGAATGACGAACCGCTGTTGAACATCGTCGATCCGCGAATCGGATATCCCGTGCCCGCCGCCCCCTAGGCTAACGAATTGCAAAGGAATCGCCTCCTCGTTTAACCCGCAGGCGAGGACGAGTGAACTGCGTCGCCTGCGGCTACGGGTTAAACGACCATTGAGAAGATATTGCCTTCCCAAGTCCTAAGAACAGGAACGCCCTATGAACGGCAGCCAAGCTATCGCCGAAATCCTCAAACGCGAAGACGTTGAGCAAGTCTTTTGCTTCCCGTTTACACCGATTATCGAAGCACTTGCCGAGGCCGGCATCCGGCCGATCGTGGCTCGGCAGGAACGTGTAGCCGAGAACATGGCCGACGGCTTTTCGCGCACCACGTCTGGCCAGCGCATCGGGGCGATCACCGTCCAGCAGGCCGCCGGAGCCGAAAACGCCTTCTCGGGAATCGCGCATGCTTGGACCGATTCGAGTCCTGTGCTCTTTCTGCCCGGCCATCCTGGTCGCGATTCAGTGGGCGTCCGGCCGACGTTCGATGCTGTGAAGCACTTCGCAGCGACCACCAAATGGGCGGACATGATTCCGTCAGCGGCGGCGGTCGCGCAGCGTATGCGTCGGGCTTTCACATTGCTCCGATCGGGTCGTCCAGGACCGGTGATGTTGGAAGTCCCGGTCGATGTTGCCCGAGAAGCGTTAACGGATCCGCTGGATTACGCGCCCGTAACAGCATTGCGCGCGTCGGGAGATCCCGCCGCGATTGACGACGCGGTGCGGCTGCTCGCCGCCGCCGAGCGGCCAATGATCTGGGCGGGGCAAGGTGTCCTGTACGCGCAAGGATCGAACGAATTGACGGAGCTGGCCGAACTGCTGGGCGCGCCGGTGATGACCACGTTGCTGGCCAAGAGCGCCTTTAACGAGCGACATCCGCTGGCGTTGGGCGTTGGTTCGTACGCGAGCACGGAAATGGCCCGCGATTATCTGCAACACTGCGACGCGATCTTCGCGATCGGAGCGAGCCTGTCGAAGACGATCTTTGCTCCCGACATTCCCGCCGGGAAGCGTATCGTCCACGCGACGATCGATCCTTGTGATCTGAACAAGGACTATTCCGCCGATGTGGCGATCCTGGGCGATGCCAAGCTGATCTTGCAGCAGATGGTGGACAGGATGCACGACGAACTTGGCGGCGAAGCCTCGGCAAAACGGCAGGATGCGGAGCGCCACGTCGCCTCGATACGTGAGTCGTGGCAAGCTCGTTGGCAACCGAAGCTGACGTCCGACGAAGTGCCGTTAAACCCTTATCGCGTGATCGGCGACTTCATGCGAATGATCGATCCGGCCAGCACGATCGTGACGCATGATTCCGGCAACCCACGCGATCAGCTCGTACCGCTCTACGAGTCGGTCACACCGCGCGGCTACATCGGCTGGGGGCATTCGACACAGCTCGGGTTCTCGCTCGGCGCGGCGATGGGTGCGAAGTTGGCGGCTCCTGAAAAACTGGTCGTTAACTTCATGGGCGACGCAGCGTTTGGCATGGTCGGCATGGATGTCGAGACCGCTGTGCGCGAGCAGATCCCGATTCTGACGCTGCTCTTGAACAACTCGGCCATGGGGAACTACGAGCAACATATTCCAAAGGCCTGCGAGCGATACGGCACCAAGTTCCTCAGTGGCAACTACAGCGAGGTTGCTCGCGGCCTGGGCGCGCATTCAAAGCGAGTCGAACAGCCTAGCGAAATCGTTCCTGCGCTCGAACAGGCGATCCGCGCCACGCGCGACGGAAAGCCCGCGCTGCTGGAATTCATCACCCGCGAGGAACCCGACATGGCGATTGATTAGTCGCCCTGCTTGCCGTAGATTATGCTGCCATCATCCAAGCTGCTATCAGCCGAAGGACAGCCGCGTGAGTTTCCCATGAAGCAATGGGTTGTTTTATCGACCGTCCCGGAGTCGGGCACGACGGCTGAACACTTGCCTGCTTCCGGCCGGCTGCCTGGGACTCGCCCTTTGTCGAACCGATGACGACACGGACAGGGGGGCAACTAGCTGGGTGAGCATGTACGGTGAGACGTGGTCCCAACGATCGGGGACGCTTGAGCGCGTCGCGCTGTAGGTGCAGGGCAAGTTAAACGTGCTGTCGCAATCCGAATCGCAAAATCCATTGCGACGCCCTGCCAAACTGGATACATTAACAATATCTGATGTGTTTCTAGTCGAGAGGTTTCGACGATGCTGACCATCCCCGGACCGAAATCGCGATTCTGTGACGGAATGTCTCGCCGCAGTTGGCTGCAGATCGGTGGGCTCGCGATGGGCGGACTGGCGCTGCCGGATGTCCTGCGTGCGGAAGCTCAGAACCGTAGCGGCAAGCAGATCAAAGGCGTCATCATGGTGCTGCTGCCCGGCGGGCCGTCGCATCTGGATATGTATGACTTGAAGCCCGATGCCCCGACCGAGATTCGTGGCGAGTTTCGCCCGATCGCCACGAACGTTCCGGGGATTGAAATCTGCGAACTGATGCCGCGCCTCGCTGGTATGACAGATAAGCTAACGCTGATCCGCTCGTTGGTCGGCTTCCAAAACGATCACAATACGCATTGGTGCTCGACCGGCTGGGAATCGCACCCGGCCATGCCAGCCTCGCCACTCATTCCAGGATTTCCGCCGGGAGGCTGGCCGTCTCTGGGAGCGATCCTTTCCAAGAAGTTCGGGCCTCGCGTGGTGGGGGTGCCACCCTGTGTTGACTTGACATCCGTCGAACCCGACGCACGATTCATCCTCCGAACTCCGCCGGGCAAGCCTGGCTATCTAGGCCCCGCACACGCTGGATTCGAGGCGGATGCCGTCGATCCTCGCAACATCATGCTCAACGGAGTTAACCTCGGTCGGCTCGGCGATCGTCGAGCGCTGTTGAAGGGCTTCGATAGTTTTCGCCAACAGGTTGATGAGGAAGTTCTTGCTGGCGGGATCGATGACTTCAACCGACAAGCCTTTGAGGTTCTCACCTCGCCACGTTTGGCCGAAGCACTTGACCTCAGCCGCGAAGATGGAGAGCTTCGTAGTCGTTACGGTTTGGATGGTGAGTATCCGAACGAGCGTGAAGGCAAGACCCACTTGGATCAATTTCTGTTGGCTCGCCGCGTGATCGAAGCCGGCGCGCGTTGTGTCACGCTCGCGTTCAGCCGTTGGCCCTTCGGCAGGATGCTGCAGGGCGATTACAACTGGGACTGGCATAAAGACTGCTTCGCTGAAGCCCGCGGTACGCTTCCGCTGTTCGACCTCGGACTATCCGCATTAATCACGGATCTCGAACAGCGTGGCTTGCTCGACGAGGTCGCTGTTGTCGTGTGGGGCGAATTCGGTCGCACGCCTAAGATCAATGGCAACGCCGGTCGCGACCATTGGCCGAATGTTGCGGGTGCGCTTTTGACCGGCGGAGGAATGCAGTCCGGCCAAGTCCTCGGTTCAACGAATCGTTGGGGAGAGGAACCGAAGAATCGCCCCGTTCATTTCCGCGACGTCTTCGCATCTCTCTATCAGCGGCTCGGCATCAATGTCGCCACAACGAAGTTCACCGACCTCGCCGGTCGCCCCCAATATCTCGTAGGCGACCACCGGCCACTGCCAGAACTAATCTAACGGGCAATCACGTAGCAATGGCGGGCGATCGCGGACGTCGTACGAAGCCGAAACTCGCTTGTGGGCGCTGACGGCAGTTCCGTGGAGGCCTGAGCCAAACACGCTAATCCGTCTTCTCAAGAAAACTCAAAACTAGCTGATTCACTTCGCGCGCGGCCTCCATCTGCACCATGTGACCGCAGTTGGCGAGCAATTCGACGGAAATCGGATCGGGAAGATCGCTCGCATGCGAAGACGGGATGATCTGGTCCGCCTCGCCCCAAATGACCTGCGTTGGTGATTGGACCTGTTCCAGTTCGCTTCGGAACACGGCGACCTGTTTTCCGTTGGCAACGAAGTTCTTGGAAAGCTTGCTGAGTGCGTGCGGAACGCCATCGACTCGTTTGAATTTGAGCAAGTCATGGACCAGTTGGCGAGTCACTCGACTTGGATCCGCGAACAATCTTTCCAGGTACGGCTTCAGTTGCTTACGACGACTCGCTTCGACGACTCCCTCGACATAGTCCGCATCGATTTCCGGACCGAGCGCCGCAGTGGCGATCAAAGTGCAAGAGCGTACGCGGTCGGGACTTCGCAAGGCCACACCTAGAGCCACTGCTCCGCCGAGCGAGTGACCGACGAGATGAACGCGAGACAGGCTCAAGGCGTCCAGCCAGTCTTGCAATGTGCCAATCAACATATCGAGCGAGCCGTCTCCGACGTCCTTGGACGACTGTCCATGTCCCGGCAGATCCAACGCATAGACCGCGCGCTGCTGTGCGAGCGCAGCATGATTGAACAGCCAATTGTCGAGATTGCCGGTGAATCCATGAATGAGCACGACTGGCTGGCCACCCTCGCCCTGCTTCAGATATCGCAAGCGACGACCGCCCACTTCAACAAACTCGGGCGCGATATCGTCTGACGCCGATTCGTCGCAGGCCTCCTCGAGCACAAAGCCTTCAACAAAACGGTTAACCTCGTCGTCGGAAACCGACAGATCGGCAACGACCGCCAAGAGTCCGCCGATCGGAACGTCCTGGCCTGACTTCGCGACCTGACGGCGCAATATGCCGCACTTCGAGGATTCCACGCAGCCGGTAATCTTTTCCGTTTCGACTTCGACGACTTCCGTGCCGGCGGAAACCTCTGCACGTTCGGGCACCAACCACTCGACGACTTTGCCGTGTGTCATCGAGAGACCCCATTTGGGCATGGTCAGCTTGTGGATGCTGTCGCTTTCCACGCTTGGTACTCCGAGACTTCGCGAACCGCCGACGCAATCTTCTCAGCGTTGGGTTTGTAGAGGTCTTCGAGGTTGTCGGCGAACGGCACGGGCGTGTGAGGCGCGGTGACCATCTTGATGGGGGCCTTCAGCGCGCCGAATGCATTTTGAGCAAGCAGCGCGGAGATGTCTGTAGCGATGCTGCACCGTGGGTTGGCTTCATCGACAACCACGACGCGTCCGGTCGAGGCCACGCTGTCGAGCAACGTCTCTTCATCCAACGGAGACGTCGTGCGCAAATCAATCACTTCGCATTCGACACCCTCCTGGGCCAGCGCCTCGACCGCCTTGAGGCTCTCGTGGACCATCTCGGCCAGGGTAATGATCGTCACGTCTTGACCTTCACGTACGACTTCCGCTTCACCAAAAGGAATCGTATACAGCTCCTGCGGCACCTCGCCTTCCAGCGGATACAGCTTCTTGTGCTCGAAGAATATCACAGGGTCGTTGTCTCGAATCGCTTCGATCAACAGCCCTTTGGCATCATAAGGCGTGGAGGGCACGACACACTTGAGACCGGGAATATGCGTGAAGATCGAATACAGCGACTGTGAGTGTTGAGCTGCCGCGCGGAAACCAGAGCCAATCATGGTGCGGATCACAACCGGCGTCTCAGCTTTGCCGCCGAACATGTAGCGGAATTTTGCGGCCTGGTTGAAGATTTGGTCGAAGCAAACACCCATGAAGTCGTTGAACATCAGTTCGACCACGGGACGCAATCCGGATGTCGCCGCGCCAATTGCGGCGCCGATAAAAGCCGATTCGCTAATAGGAGTATCCATGACCCGGTCGTCATACTTCGCGTAGAGACCCTTGGTTACGCCGAGTACGCCGCCCCAGGCGTCTGTTTCTCCTTCGGCACCTTGGCCACCGGCGACGTCTTCGCCTATGACAATCACCGACTCATCGCGAGCCATTTCCTGGTCAAGGGCTTCGTTGATTGCTTGCTGGAAGCTTAATGTGCGGGGCATCAGGGCGTTCCTTAGAAATTGTTGGAGTCCCGCCTTTAGGCGGCTCTAGGCGTGTTTGTTATTCCATCGAAAAGACCGGCTAAAGCCGGGACTCCAACCCGGTCTCAATAGGAAACGTAAACGTCGGTTAACAAATCTCCCGCTTCGGGCTTTGGTGCCGATTTGGCAGCGGCGACAGCGTCCTCGATCAGTTCAAGCACTTCCTGATCGATTGCCGCGAGTTTGGATTCCGCCACATCGCCCGACTCGGTAACCCGCTTAGAAAACCTTGCAACGCAATCCTGATCCGCGCGAAGTTTCTTCACCTCGTCTGGTCCGCGGTAGGTTTGCGCATCGCCTTCGAAATGGCCGTAGTATCGATTCAACTGGCAATCCAACAGCGATGGGCCGCCGCCGTCTCGGGCACGCTGGACGGCCTCGCCTGCCGCATCGTAAACGGCGAAGAAGTCATGGCCGTCAACGCGAACCGCGTGTAACCCGAATCCGCGTGCTCGCTCGGCGTTACTTTCCGCGCCGATCGACCACTTCGAAGAGGTGGCTTCCGCGTAGCCGTTGTCTTCGACGACAAAGATCGCGGGCAGATTCCAGACCTTGGCCAAGTTGAGGCTCTCGAAGGTTGTGCCTTGGTTCGAACCGCCGTCTCCAACAAAGGCGACCGCAACGTTTCCGTGACCGGCTCGTTTGGCAGAGAGCGCAGCGCCGGTCACCAGCGGCGGACCGCCGCCGACAATTCCATTCGCACCCATCATGCCCAATTCGAGGTCCGCCACATGCATGGAACCGCCTTTACCACCGCACAGGCCGGTCCTGCGACCGAACAGTTCCGCCATCATGCCATGAACGTCCACTCCCTTGGCGATACAATGACCGTGTCCGCGGTGTGTCGATGCGATGTAGTCTTCCTTAGACAGGTGCGTGCAGACACCAGCAGCACACGCCTCTTCACCTGCGTAGAGATGAACGAACCCAGGTATTTCACCTGCAGCAAATTCGACATGCACTCGTTCTTCAAACTCGCGGATCGTTTTCATCACGCGATAGGCCGCGAGTAAGTCATCTTTTGCCAGTGTCATGTTTGCTTCCTTCTGTGGCGTGCGAACGACCCGTTATATCATGCCTAAACTCACATCGCGACATCGCTCGGCCCAATCCGTCGAGTTTCTCAAGGCGCGCCTCAGCTAACGAAACCGCTGCTAGTGCTTCGTCAAAACTAAAACTTGGGGTTGCAGTTTCGTGGCGTAAGCTTCCAGCTTGCGATTCACCGGGCGAAACATACGGCAA
>PBSM01000095.1 GCA_002726245.1 Planctomycetaceae bacterium
AAGAAACAAGCTTCCCAGGCTTAAGCGTGGTAATGTCTGTAACCACAACGAAATGTATCTGTGTTAAAAAGTCCGGAGACCGTCCTCAAGTTCAAACTCTTTCAGGGACGGCTTGCGGTTAAACGAAGTCGCGCGTAACTCGCCTTGGATCACGGCCACGACTACAATGTGCGATGCACACGAAGGGCCTGTCTACGAGGAGTCTGTCAATGACGAAAGAGTACGAATCAGGTCACCCATTCGTGCTCTTTCATTATTCGGGCGGGACCTCTACCTCCAACATCCACGACAGTCAGGACTCGCTATGCCCCGTTCGCTGTTTATACTCCTGGGACTGGTTCTTCTCGCTTGTCCGTTGCTTCCGGTTCCTGCCGCCGAAGCCAAAGCGTACAACCTGCTCGTCATCATGACCGACGAGCACAACTTTCGGACACTCGGCTGTTATCGGGAGTTGCTTCCGGAATCGCAGGCGTTGATGTGGGGTAAGGCTGTTGTCGAGACTCCAAACATCGATTGGATTGCGAACAACGGCGCGATCTGCACAAGCTTCTACGCGACGACGCCCGTCTGCTCGCCGTCGCGGGGCTGCTTCATATCGGGGCAGTATCCGCAGAACACGCCAGTCGTCACGAACAACATCGCGCTCGACGACAATGTGATCACATTCGCTGAGCTGTTGAAGCGGCAAGGCTATGCCACGGGATACGCTGGCAAGTGGCATCTTGATGGTGTCGGCAAGCCACGATGGGCACCGAAGCGGAAGTTCGGCTTCGAGGACAATCGTTTCATGTTCAATCGCGGTCACTGGAAGCAACTGGAAGTAACCCCTGACGGTCCACGTGTCGCCGCACGAGACAAGCAAGGGAAGCCGAGTTACTCCATCGAAGGTGCCAATGAAAAGAACTTCACGACCGACTTCCTGTGTGACAAGACCGTCGAGTTCATCGAGACAAACAAGGAAAAATCGTTCTGCTATATGGTCAGCATCCCTGATCCTCACGGCCCCGATACCGTCCGCGCTCCGTATGACACGATGTACGCCGAACAAACGTATCGGCAACCAGCTTCCGCCAAGAAGCCGGACGAGGGCTTGCCGAGTTGGGGAACGAAGCAACAAGGCAACTTCAACATGTCGAAGTATTACGGCATGGTCCGCTGTATTGACGACAACCTGGGGAAGATCATCGACGCACTTCGCGAACGCGCCATCCTCCAGCGAACCATCATCGTCTTCACTTCGGATCACGGTGACTTGCGCGGAGAGCATCATCGCCACAACAAAGGTGTGCCGTATGAAGCTTCGACGCGAGTTCCATTTCTCATGCACTTCCCCGGCAAAGTGAATGCAGGCACAGTCATCAATGAAGCTCTCACCAGTGTTGATTTCCTGCCGACCATCATGTCGATGATGGGACAGAAGACTGCAGGCAGGGAAGAAGGTCGCGATGTCTCGACGCTGTTCACGACGGGTAAGGCACTGGAAGACTTCACGGACGTTGCGTTTGTTCGGGGAACGGGAGTGCAACAGGGCTGGCTGAGTGTCGTCAGCGACCGTTACAAGCTTGTTTATTCACCGGTTGATCCACCTTGGCTATTCGATCTGCAGCGCGATCCCGACGAGGTGACAAACTACTTCGAGCACGCCGGTTATCGCGAGGTTGTTCAAGAACTCGGAACGCATCTGCGTGTCTATGCAAAAAAACACGGCGACAACTTCGCCGAGTTGCCCCGGATCAAAGCAGACATCGCCTGGTCGGTCAGCGGAACTGGGGCATACGAGGCTCCGGAATTGCCGCGAACCAAAAGGAAGCGGAAGAAGTCATAAAGGCAAGCGAGTGGACACGGATTGCGCCGATGACACGGGGTCATCTCCGTGAAATCAGTGTCGTCCGTGTCCCATGCTCCGTCACTGCGCGAGCAGCCAGCCAACGGCATCACTCGGCTTACCTGATCGATCGACGAGTGCAGACGTTCCCGAAGCTTGCGCCTTGTAGGCGGAATCGACAGGACGCGGCAAGTTGTCTCCTTCGCCCGCCAGCCACAAGTTCTTCGGCGCGCCGATGGCTAACATGCCCGGAAGGTCTCCGTACTTGGCTCCACCGGGGAGGAAGTTGGGGGAGTGGATGTCGAGGACCTTGCCGAAGCGGAAGCCTTGGGTGTCGATGGCGGCTGCTGTGATCAGGTCACGAGCTTGGGCTGAGGCAGCCGCGGCCCAGTGCCCTGCCCCGGCGAGCCCGACCAGATCGATCCGTTTCGGTTCCGTTTCGTGGCTTTCAACGAAAGAGAGAACGGCCAAGACATCATGCACGCGTTTGGCGAAGACCGTGTGGTTGTAACCGAACGTATAGGCGGCCGCTTCGCGTGGGTTGCCGACTCGGCGAGTCTTCTCGATTGCCGCTCCGTCCGCAAGAAACTCGCCTTGGTACAGCAAGTCAGCACCGACCACCGTGACGCCGGCATTGAGCAATTGCTGAATCTCGGGTTTCGGGGCAACACCACCGGAGAACAAGCCCGCCTTGCCGTCTTTGTCGAGCCAGACGACGACGCGGCCTTCCCATTGCTTGGGATACAGGAACGCGATGGGAAGCTCCTCGCTCGCAGACGAGTTTCGCAGCATGCCCATCATGTGGATGAAGTCGCCGCGATCTTCCTCGTAGGTCTGGTCGTACTCTAGATCTTTGGCGGAAGGCAAGCCGCGGCCAATCACAATGTCGATCGCGCCACCGATGATCTCGCGATACTTGCCAAGCGAAGCCGCATCGGTTGGCTTCAGCTCGGACAACTGTTTCTTGGCGGTAACGTGCCAATAGCGAAGCAGTTTCCGCTCGAAGTCATCACCGCCTTCCGGTTTAGGATGCTCGTCATTCCAAACCGTCATTTCAGCCCGAGACAGCCGGCGGATTTCCTTCTCCTCGATTGGCTCTTTCACACCCAGCTTGAGATGCTTGTTGAACCAGTGATACATCCCGTGACGAGTGACCGAGTTGTAGTTATGCGCGAACTCAGTACGGGACAGCAGCATGGCGTTGTCTTTCGCTCCGAGCGATGTGTACTGCTGCAACAACTCGGGAAAGCCCTTCGTCTTCATCTCTTTCGTCCAGTCATCGGCCGCCGACATCGCAATCGGTTTGGGAGCGAACAGCGCGGCGAATTCAACGTTGCCGGTGTCGATTCGCAGATTGGAAGCATTCTCGCACGTACACCCACCTTGCATCGCGGTAGAAACCATGACTGCCGGGAAGCTAACGGCGACGCGTGGATCGACGGCGCTGATCATGAATGTTTGCGTCCCGCCTCCGCTGGCGCCAGTGACTGCTAAACGACTGGTATCGACGTCGGGTAGTTCGCTCAGAAAATCGAGAGCTCGGATCGAGTTGTAGGTTTGCAAACCCATCACGCTCTGGAAATGTGCCTCGGCTTGAGGACTGAACAATCCCCAGTTCTCCGTCGTGTTCATCTCGGGGCGTTGCTTGGCGAAGCGGTGAGCGATCTCAAAGGAGATTTGAGTGTTGTCGGCATAACCGATCATGTCGTAATGGAAGACGACACATCCCAAGCGTGCTAACTGAGCAGCGCGCGACTGCAATGGACTGCGACCGTTTTCCTCAAACTGTTCGGCTCCCGATTCGATCTCCTTCTGAACCCGATCCGCTGGATTGTCATAGAATCTTCCATTCGCCCAATGACCATGCGGTGAGAGAACTCCCGGCAGCTTCCCGCGCTTGCCCTTCGGTCGATACAAATTGCCGGTGACATAGAACCCCGGCATGCTCTCGAAGTAAGCCTTCTCGACCGTGTAGTCGCCCATGTCGATCAAGCCGTGAACCTTCGCATTCAGTGGCGTCTTCCGCGGCATTGGCCACAAGCCATTCGCGACGAGGAGTTGTCGGCGCACGCGCTCGGACCGCTTGGCCCAAGCTGCTTCCGACTCAGCTGGATTGAATGGAAAGTAACCGTTCAAATCCTTCAACGGTTCTAAGCGGCGATCACTCGGCAGCTTTCCTTCAGGTAAAACGCGAGGGGTCTCGGCGAGCAATGAGCTACTCAAGATCGAGAGAGTCAATACTGCAATCGTCGTTCGCATACTGAGAACGCAGGTGTGCATCGTTCGTTCCTCGGAGTGATTTTGGTAGGTCCGTTGCAGGACAGTTTACGCGAAGGAAACCCGACATGCTATCTTTTGCGGACGTCTTGCCGTTCGGTGGGATCTCCCGTCGATGGAGGAGTTTTGAACAGGAGACAACAGAGAGAACGGAGAACGGTATGGCTCTTTCTCCGTTTTCTTTGTTATCTCTTGTTCGATCTTCGTAGAATGTGGTCGCAGGTCAGTTACGACTAGTCGAGTCACCAGCCAGGGCTGACGCGTAAGATTACGATATGGATGTGTCTCGTCGCGATTCCACTTCATCAAGTCCTGTGTCATGGCCGAAAGAACGAAACCGCATCATCGACGATTGCGTTGGATACTCGCTTTCGGTGGCGCGGGGGTCATGCTCACGTGCCTATATTTCGCGTTTTTCCAATGGCGTCCCGTCGGCAGCGGTCCGGCCGTTCCGAGCGAGTTGTTTCAACATGTCTGGAGCGATCGCGATGTGTTGCTGTTCAGCATCGGCGATAGTGTGACTGCTGGACTCGGCGCAGCGTCACGAGAACATTCTTACTTCAACCGGCTGCTCCGGAATCCCGTTGACGAGTATGAAGACATGCGGGGACGGTGTTTGTCCACGGTCTTTCCTCACGTGGAGTCACTGAATCTTGCTGTGTCGGGAAGCACGTCGCTCATGCACATCGAGACTTTGAGAAACCGCCTCGATATTCAACCTGAAACGACTTTCGGCATCGTCGTGATGACAACTGGAGGCAATGACCTGATCCATAACTATGGAAGGATGCCGCCGAAAGAAGGAGCCATGTATGGAGCAACGCTTGAACAGGCGAAGCCTTGGATCGCTAACTTCGAAGAGCGACTCAATGCGATGATCGAGCTGATCGACGCTCGGTTTCCTGGCGGGTGCGATATCTTCCTTGCGGACATCTATGATCCGACCGACGGCGTGGGCGATGCGCCGAGCGTCTTCCTACCACCATGGCCGGACGGTCTGAAAGTACATGCAGCTTACAATCGCGTCATCCATGAGTGTGCTGCCGCGCGTCCGAACGTTCATCTCGTGCCGATGTACGAGACATTCTTAGGGCATGGTTCGCATTGCGCGCAGTTTTGGCGAAGCACCTTTCGGTGGGAGGATCCACACTACTGGTTCTATTACAACATCGAAGATCCGAACGATCGCGGTTACGATGCGATCCGCCGAGTGTTCCTGTTGAAGATGATTGAGGTGTTGGGGAAGTCGGAGCTTGCCACGAATCCGATTCGTGCATAGAACCGCAGAATGTCGAACAAGGAATATCCAATAACCAAGTAGGGTCGCAGGCTTCTTCCTTGGAGATTCCTTGTTCGATATTGGACATTCATTCCGCTCGTTGCGAACCCAGTTTTCACTTGGTGGCCACTGCGGAGATGTGGCCCTACAGATTGGAAACGAAACGAGCCCGGAAGGCTCATAGCACTTCCGGGCTCAAGATCCCCCCTGGGATACGAAGGGCAAGCCGTAACTCGCCCTCATGTAAGCCTGCCTCTACATGCTTACTCGGTGACGAAGCTAACTATCGGCCGTTGCTGCCGAAGGACTTTGGCAATCTTTGCCGGTTGTTCGGGTCGTACCGATCTTGTCGATTCTGACGACAAAGACTCAACAAGCAACGACATGCTCGCCGATGCAGAGCCTGATGGCGGGTTGTGCGCGCTACGCGCAGCTTTCCCGCAGGGCCTGCAGCTAGCATCGCGAAACGAAAGGACGTCGTCGTGGCAGATTCCAACAATCGCAACTCGATCGGCAGAATGCTCAGCGGACTCGGCTGGCCGCTCATCATTGGTCTGGCCGGCTGCAGCATGTTCTATGTGATGATCTTCCAGGGGCCGCTGAATACCCCGGCGATGCATCGCTACTTCGCAACGCATCCCGTTGCTTACGCCGAAGTCGCCATGTTCTTTGTCGGCGCGGCTGCCTTGATTCTCAAACTAGCGGATGTGGTGTCGCAACATCGCGGCTTGAAGAAACTCAGCTTGAAGCCGCCAGCGAGTTTTCAGGACACCGATACGGCTGCTTCACATTTGCTCAAAGAACTGTCTTCCAAACCCTCGTCGGTCCAGGACTCTTACCTCGCAAATCGGCTGCGGGAGGCACTTGAGTACGTGACTCGAAAAGGCTCCGCCGCCGGGCTGGACGACGAATTGAAATACTTGTCTGACCTGGATGCGGCGCGACAGCAGGACAGCTACGGCTTGGTGCGAATCATCATTTGGGCGACGCCGATGCTGGGCTTCCTCGGCACCGTGATCGGGATCACACAAGCTTTGGGTGATCTCGATCCTGAAGAGCTCGCCAATTCGATTCAGACAGCAATGGATGGATTGCTCAGCGGCCTTTACATCGCGTTCGACACGACGGCTGTCGCGTTGAGTCTGTCGATTGTGCTGATGTTCGTGCAGTTTCTGGTTGATCGAGTGGAGACATCGTTGCTGGCAAGCGTTGACGAGCGTGCGACGCACGAAATGCTCGGCAAATTCGACGACAACGGTTTTCATTCCGATCCGCATTTGATCGCGGTTGACCGCATGAGCGTCGCGGTGGCGAAGACAACCGAACTGCTAATGCATCAGCAAACAGATCTTTGGCGCGAGACAATCGAAGACTCGAATGTTCAGTGGCGTGACATGCTTGAGACGTCGGGTGAGCAGATGCGAACAGCACTCACCAACTCGCTCGACACATCGCTGGCGAGCCACGCCGATCGCTTGGCACAGCTCGGCAAGGAAGCCGACGAGCAAGTGCGCACTCGTTGGGAGCAATGGCAAACAGCTCTGTCGGACAACGCTCGTCTCTTGCATTCGCAACAGCAAGAGATGGTGCGCCAGGGCGAGATCATGACCGACGTGATTAAGGCAACTGGCGACGTCGTCAAACTGGAACAGGCTCTGAATGAGAACCTGCACCTGTTGGCCGGAGCCAAGAACTTCGAAGACACCGTGATGAGCCTGTCGGCTGCGATTCATCTGCTGAACTCGCGGCTTGGTCATATAACAGACAGTGGACACAAGGTAGAACTCGGTAAGTCAGACACACAGGGCCGAGCCGCATGACACGGCGCCGATTTCGTAAGCAAGTCGTCACTCCCTCGTTGTTTCCGTTTCTCGCGGTACTCGTTTGCACGATGGGTGCGTTGATCGTGCTGCTCGTTCTCGTCGTTCAACAAGCTCGTGTTTACGCGTCGAGTGTCGCGGCAGATGAGGTTGCCCAGAAGGAAGACACGTTAAAGCTGATCGAGCAGCAGCAAATCGAGAAGGAAGACTACGAGTGGCAGCGTGAGATTCTGGAACAGCAGCGTACCGAACTAACCGCCGCTCTTTCAGACCGGCGTCTCGAACTGAGCCATCTCGAAGACCATATCCGTCGTCTCCAAACTCGCTGGGAGCAACTGCAAACGGAAGCAGCAAAGTTCGACGATCTTAGCAACGCGGAAACGGCGAACGGCCAGCAACTCGAAGCCGAACGCGCTCGATTGCAGGACGCGATTGGTGACGCTAGTCGGCGATTGGCATTGGCAAGAGAAGAGGCCAAGAACCGGCCTCAGGCTTTCGCCATCATTCCCTATGAAGGTGCCAACGGCACCAAACGCAGGCCGATCTATATCGAATGCACCGAGAAGGGAATCATCATTCAACCCGAAGGCGTGGTCCTGTCGCGACGCGATCTCGATGGGCCGCTTGGGCCGGGCAATCCGCTTGATGCGGCGCTTCGCGCGACGCGCGAGTATTGGGCGCGGCATGGCAGCACTCAGCAATATGGCGAACCCTATCCGTTGCTGATCGTTCGCCCGAACGGCACGATCGCGTACAACTTCGCCCGCGAAGCGCTCAAGGCGTGGGATGACGAGTTCGGCTACGAGCTGATCGACGCGGAGACGCCCCTTGCCTATCCACCTCGCGACGAGCAATTGTCGGACCTGCTGAACCAAACAATCAAAGACGCGCGCCAGCGACAGCAGTTGCTTGTCGCGGCGATGCCCAGCCAGTTCGGACGCCAAGCCAGCGCCGGCCTCGTTGCCTCGCCGACTCGCGGCGGTTTTCAGCTGCTCGGTTCAGGACGATCCGGATCGCGCATGGGTGAACCCGACTTCGGTGCGGCTGGCTCAGGCAGCGGTGGGGCGGGAGATGGAGACGGCAGCGACAAAACGTTCAGTTCCGACCCGCCTGCTGACAGCGAAGTAACGACAGCGGGCGACGCCAACTCAGAGCAGAGTGGCTCTTCGCAGAATGCACAAGGCAACGCACAACCTGGCGCAACTCGCGGAGCCCCTTCCGGCGCGGCTGGTGGTAGCGGTGGCGTTTCATTGTCCAAACCGCGACGCGGCGCGAATTGGGGCGTCCCGAAAGCATCCGGAAACGCCACGGCGTATCGCATTCCCGTTCGTGTCATTTGTCGGACCGATCGTTTCGTTATTCTGCCGCGTCCGAGCGAGAACGTGGCTCCGACGGAAGTGATGGCGGCGGATCCGCTGGACGAAACGGTCGATGACTTTGTGAAAGCCCTTTGGCAACAAATTGACGGATGGGACGATGCGCCGGTTGGAGGCTACTGGCTCCCGATTCTCGAAGTGTATGTGCCGCCCGGCGCCGAGGAACGCTTCATCGATCTGGCGACGGTCTTGAAGGGGAGTGGAATCCAAGTGCAGAGGCAAGCGAAATGAGGCGCAGAGAGTCACAGCCTGATGAAGGTCCCGGACAGGATTCCTTCTTGGATATCGTGGCCAATCTGGTCGGTATTCTGATCATCCTGGTAATGGTGATCGGTGTGCGAGCCAAAGACGCGATGCTCGAAGCATCCCCCCTGCCCTCGCCTGACGAAGAGCCAACCGCGGCAGAGATTGATGTTACGACCGCTAAAGCGGCGGCGGCAGCAGTTGATCACGATATCCAGCGGTTGACCGGAAAGATCAAGCGTGAAGAGTTTGAAGTTGCCTATCGCTGTAAGGAGCGAGACAAGATTCAGCTTCTGCTCGCCGCGGCGGAAGAGCAGATGGAAAACCGGCGCGCCGAACTGAACGAGGAGCAACAAAAGCAGTTCGATCTGCAACGGCAATTGCTTGCGGTCCGCGAAGAACTTGAAGGGCTCGAGCAGAGCGTGAAGGTCGCGGAAGGCTCCATTCCAAAGACCGCCATCATCGAGCACCTACCCACGCCCATGGCGAAGACAGTCTTCGGCAAAGAGTTGCACTTTCGTTTGCTCGGTGGTCGCCTCGCGTACGTTCCGTGGGAAGAGTTGGCGGACGAACTTCACGAAGAAGCCCCCAAGCAGATGTGGCGTCTGAAGCAGGCGGACAGTATCACCGAAACGCTTGGCCCGATCGGCGGTTTTCTGATGAAGTACGAGCTGAAGAAAACACACACCACAACGACGACGCGCGTTGGAACGGCCGTGCAGCAGCGCATCGAACTCGATCAGTTTGTGCTGGTCCAAGTGGAAGAGAACCTTGGCGAGCCGGCGTCGGAGGCGTTGCTTGACGGTAGCAAGTTCCATTCGATTCTCTCCGCGAACGACCCCGACAGCACAACGATCACGATTTGGACATATCCCGACAGCTTCAACGAATTCCGTGAGTTAAAGCAACAGCTCTTCCAACGCGGCTATCTCACCGCTAGTCGCCCGCTGCCGGAGAACCATCCCATCGGCGGCTCACCACGCGGAACACGTTCCGCGGCGCAGTAACAACGCCAGGCCGACGCGCGAGTTTTGCGTTGCGCATTTCTCTTAGCCGCGTAGTTGCACATTTCTCTGAGCCGCATAGCGGCGGCATGCAATAGCCTGGGGCGTAAGCCCCAGGAATCGAGGGCTACACGATCACAAGCCCCGGAGGGGCGACATTGATTAGGGCTGTTCTTTTTACGCCGCCCCTCCGGGCTTTGGGCGTTTGTTGTTGGACGTTTTCCTGGGCCTTGCGCCCCAGGCTACTATACGTCGTCCCTACGGGACTGGAAATGTGAAACGTCAATCCGCAGGAGTAATAGTCGTTGGAACAAAGCATGTTGATCGTGGGGCGATCAGCGACGAACTTGCGATTCATCGAAGCTGTCTGATATGTTGTTGGCTCCCGTTTAACGAGTTAGGAGCCGATTGATGACGCAACGCTTGAACTTCGGGTCGGATGATCTACGCTTGCCCGACGAATTGAGGGAGCCGCTAAGGGCGCATCTGGAAGATCTGCGAGCGAAGTACCTTGAGCGAGATTGGGGCGAACGAGTTGGCTTTGGCGATCGGCCGGCGGTGATTGTGATCGATCTGGCCAACTACTGGCTTCGACCGAGCGTTCACATCGGAGCGAACCTCGACAGTGTCGTCCAAAGCACTTGCAAGGTGCTGGCTGCCGCGCGGCAAGCCAACTTGCCGGTCTTCTTTACAAGCTTCGCTCATGATCCCGCCGATCCGCCCAGTCCGCAAAACAGAAAGCTCAAGTGGCAGATCCCCGAAGACCCGGGTGATATGTTTGAGCTTGATCCTCGCCTTGAACGCCGGCCCAGCGAGAAAGTCATTCTCAAGCGATACGCTTCGGCATTCAAAGGCACGAACTTACACGAAATGCTCGCTTCGCTCCGCGTCGATACGTTGATCGTGACCGGTGTCAGTACGAGCCACTGTGTCTATGCGACCTGCCGCGACGCGATCGATAGTGTCCGTGTGATCGTTCCGAAGGAAGCCGTTGGCGAACGGTGCGAAGTCATGCACGAAGTCAACTTGTTAGATATCGACATCGATCTCGGAGATGTAACGCCGGTAAACGATGTTGTCCAACATCTTGAATCGCTGGTGGAGTGAGTTCCTTTTGCCCTATCGACAAATCCCCGCTCAACACTTGGAGTTCTGAGATGCCTCGCTTCCCTGCTGTACTCGTTGTGGTAATCGCCGCGTTCACTTCGATTGACGCGATGGCTCGCGATTGGCCGGGCTTTCGTGGTCCTTCGGGGAATGGGATCACGGACGAAGCGGATGCGCCGTTGGAATGGAGCGCAACGAAGAACATTAAGTGGAAGGTCGCGCTGCCGCGTTCGGGCAATGGCAGCCCCATTGTGTCGAACGCTCGAGTCTTCGTGACGTCGGCGGAAGATACAGACGGTAAGCAGCGGTCGCTGTATTGCTTCGATCGCAAGACTGGCAAGCAGCATTGGGTGAAGACGGTTGAGTTTGGCAAGAAGATGATAACTCATCCGACAAATCCGTATTGCGGCACGACCCCGGTCGCAAATGGTGAACGCGTTGTTGTTTGGCACAACTCCGCCGGGCTTTACTGTTATGACTTCGAGGGCCATGAACTCTGGTCGCGTGACCTTGGCGAGTTTCGTCACATCTGGGGCTACGGAACGTCCCCGGTGATCTACAACGACAAGGTAATGTTGAACAGCGGACCCGGCGAGCGGATCTTCATGACTGCAATCAGCCTCGAAGACGGGAAGACGATTTGGCAAACGGACGAACCCCACAAGGGTGACGGTAGCAAACGTGAAGACGGCAAGTGGATGGGGTCTTGGAGCACGCCCGTCATTGCTGAAGTCGGAGGCAAAGACCAAGTGATTTGTACGATGCCGAAGCGCGTCGTCGCTTACGACCCGAATAATGGAAGTGTGATTTGGTCGTGCGACGGTATTCGCGGCGAGATGGGATCGCAGGGCGATCTGGCTTACTCGTCGCCGGTCATCGTTGGAGACATCTGTGTCGCGATCGGTGGCTATAGCGGCCCCGCGATCGGTGTGCGACTTGGCGGAAGCGGTAACGTGACCGAAGCGAATCGCTTGTGGCGAGTCGGCCGCAATCCTCAGAGTATTGGGTCCGGTGTTGCCATCGACGGATATCTCTATCGGCCAAATGCCCGACCTGGAACGATCGAATGCCTGAATCCGAAGACGGGAGAAGTTGTCTGGTCAGACCGCGGCGCCGGAGCTGTGAACTGGGGATCCATCGTCTACGCCGCAGGTCGCTGTTACGTGACAAATCAGAAAGGCGCAACGGTCGTGTTCGCCCCGAATCCCGAGAGCTGCAAGATCCTTGCGAAGAACGAGCTTGGCGAGGGATCCAACGCGACCCCAGCCATCTCAGATGGAGAGATCTTCGTGCGGACTTTTGAGCACCTTTATTGCATCTCCGAGTAGCAATCGCAGGCAGTTCGTCGTGGGAATGCTCATTTTTGACTGGCGCGGCTTGTTGGCGACGATCGCCGTTGGTATCCCGGTTTTCAGCGCACTCGACCCGCTCAGCGATGCTGGTTTCTCGGATGGCTTTGTTCTCTGCTTCTTCGCAATCGCAATGACACTCCCGCTGTCATTGTTCGCGTACACAGTCGATCGTTGCGATAGGCCCGGCTCATTGCGCCCCTACTGGGACAACTTTCAGCAGGTTGCCAACGAAGCCTTTGGCGCCACGAGTTCTGACGACAACCCCGAACGGCGGACAGCAGTTTGCCTCTGGCCGCTCGCTCTTGGACCGTACATTGTCCTTCTGATCTATCTTGGAACTTGGATTTATTGGACTGTCACTGGAGATCCGTTCACGCTCTTGCCATACTTGGCATGTACTGTGGCTTCGTGCATCTTAGCCGCAATCTATGGAAAGGCCGTCGAGTGGCGCCGTTTGATACCGGAACCTCTGATCGACCTAGAGAGCCATCAAATCATCGTGGATTCCAGCTTCACCCCGCCGACCAACGACCGCTTCGGATGATAACGATGAGAACACGACTTGCCACGTTCGCCCTGTTGTCACTGCTCGCTTCCTCCGCAACGGCGCAGAAGGAGAAGCTGAGTGAATCGATCGCGAGACGAGACCGAGAGGCTTGGGAGGCGGCTCGCCAGATTTGGGGTTGGGCCGAGCCGGGCTATCAGGAATCCAAATCCGCAGGCCTGCTGAGTAACATGCTCGAAGCCGCCAGCTTCACCGTCACGCGAGGAGTCGCTGACATGCCGACGGCGTTTACGGCGGAGTTCGGTTCGGGCCAGCCAGTGATTGGAATTCTCGGCGAGTTCGATGCGCTACCAGGTCTATCGCAAGTCGCCGCGCCGTTGCGTCAGCCGGCGAAAGACGGTGGCTATGGACACGGCTGCGGCCATCACTTGTTTGGCGTCGCATCTGCCTCCGCAACGATGGCCATCGCCGATCAGATGCGCGCTGGCAACATCGAAGGCACTGTTCGCTTTTACGGTTGCCCGGCCGAAGAAGGCGGAAGTGCGAAAGTGTTCATGGTGCTGGCTGGCTTGTTCGATGATTGCGATTCCGTATTGCATTGGCACCCGAGCGATAAGAATGCCGGTGGCGATCGCAGCTCGCTCGCTCGCATGGCTGTTAAGTTCCGCTTTCACGGCAAGAGTGCTCACGCCGCCGGCGCACCAGAGCAAGGCCGTTCCGCCTTGGACGCGGTGGAATTGATGAACCATGCGGCTCAGCTTCTGCGCGAGCATACACCCGATGCGACCCGCATCCATCATGTGATTACGGCGGGCGGCGGTGCGCCGAACGTCGTGCCTGATTTCGCAGAAGTTTACTACTACGCACGGCATCCGGAATCCGAAGTCGTCCGCGACGTGTATCGCCGCCTCGCATTGTGTGCGCGAGCTGGTGCTTTAGCCACCGAAACGAAACTCGAAGTCAACTTCGAGGGTGGTATCAAAGAGATCTTGCCGAACAACGCTCTGGCCCAGGTCGCTCTTCGAAACTTAGAAGCATCGAACGATCTCAAATACAGCGAGGATGACTTTGCTTTTGCAGCTCGCTTGCAGCAGTCGCTGTCGAAGCCGAAGCCGTTGGAATCGATCGCGGATGTCGAGCACCTGGATGGCGTAGGGATGGGATCGACCGATGTCGGCGATGTCTCCTGGGTCGTGCCGACGGCTGGTTTCACAACGGCTTGCTTCGTGCCAGGCACACCCGGACATTCGTGGCAAGCCGTCGCCTGCGGTGGCACCGAGATTGCTCATCAGGGCATGAACCTCGCGGCTCGCGTGATGGCTGCAACGGCTTGGGATCTTTATCACGATCCGCTTCTACTGACCGCAGCCAAGGCAGAGCATAAGCAACGAGTTGGCGAACTCGGCTATGCGACGTTGATGGAGCAAGGGCAAAGACCGCCGCTCAACTACCGCAGGCCGCCGCGTGCGACAGTAGCGGATTAGCGACCGGAAGAGAAGGCCGCGATGCTCGCAACATGCAAGGAACTGATCTCGAACCAGTTCGAAGCAGCGTTCTGCACGCTGAAACGCGGAGACATTGAGCACACGTTGCACCACGTCGAAGATGGCGTGCATGCGATGCAGTTCCTGCGGCGCCAAGAGCCGTACTTCGACGTGCCTCGCCCTGATGTTGTGCTCCTTGACTTGAACATGCCTCGCAAGGATGGGCATGAAGTGCTGGAGGAGATTCGGTCCGATGTCCATCTGCGGCGAGTTCCCGTGATGGTGTTGACGACGTCGGAAGCCGCGGAAGACATCGACCGGGCGTACGATCGGGCGACCAACTGTTACGTCACCAAACCAGTCGATTTGGGGGGCTTCATCGAACTGATGCAAGCCCTCAGCCGATTCACGCTGGACTGGGCCGAGTTGCCGTCGGCGGAAGGACGCCAATGATGGCCGGTCGCGCAAGACTCTCGACTTACGCTTGCATCACGAGCCTCCTGGTCATCGCGTACATCACGCTCGAATTCACCGATTGGGCTGGCAATACGCAGTTGCATACGTTGATGGAAGTTGTGGCGACTCTGTTCGCGCTGATCGTCGGCGTCGTCGCGCTCGTGCGGTACTACGCGAAGCCGCACAACATGATCCTCTTCATCGGCGTGGGGTTCTTCGGCACGGCGATGTTGGACGGCTATCACGCGGTCGTGACCAGCACCTTTTTCAGCGAGGTCTTTCCATCCGCACCGCTCTCGCTGATTCCGTGGAGTTGGAATGCATCGCGAACGTTCTTGGCGATCTTGATGTTCCTGAGTTGGTGGGCATGGCGTCGTGAAGAGCAACTGGGTGTGTTGGGCCGGATCAACGAGATCACCGTCTACATCGGCGTCGCGATTCTGACGCTCGCCAGCTTCTGCTTTTTCGTTTTCGTGCCCCTGGGGCGGGCGTACTTCCCTGAATTCATTTTCGGACGGCCTGAAGAGTTTGTCTCCGCGGCTTTCTTCGCCGCCGCGCTGGTCGGTTACTTGTCGAAGCAAGAGTGGCGGCAAGATGCGTTGGAACATTGGATCGTCAACTCGCTGATTGTCGGCTTTCTTTGTCAAACGATCTTCATGTCGCGTTCTTACGGTTTATTTGACGCCATGTTTGATATGGCCCACGCGTTGAAAGTTGTTAGCTATGGCTGTGTCTTCGTCGGCCTGTTGACCGAAATCCAGACGATTTGGCGGCAAGAGCAACAACTCATCGAGCAACGGACCGCGGCACTCGCACGGTCGAGGCAGGAATTGGAGTTCGCTCACATCGGTGCGGCGACCGACGTCGAAGCAGGGGCGCGGCAGGCAGGCATCATCCGCGAATCCGGCGATGATGCATCGGGAATCGAAAGCTTTGACGAAGCGTTGGACTTGTGGGCGCAGCAAGCGCGCAGCGCGATTGGAGCCCATCAAAGTGCGGTCAGCTTCATACCGCATGGCGACTTCAAAGAAGGCAAACACGCTGTTTCGCTGTCCGACAAATACGAGCAGTACCGGACGTACGACGTGCTGGCCAATGGCGACGGAATCTGGGCGCTTGTTGTTAACGAGAAACTCAGCTTCTGCCTGACGGACGAGCAACTGAAGTCGCACGCGGCATGGAAGAACTTCAGTGACTTGAAGGACTCTAGAGGACTCGAACATCCGCCCATGCGAGGCTGGCTGGCTGTGCCGATCTTGAGCCGCGTGCGAGAATTCGTCGGCGTGTTGCAACTCAGCGACAAGATTGCCGGTGATTTCACCGAGCGCGATCTCGCGCTCGCGCAGCGGCTGGCACAACTCATGGCTCCGGCTTTCTCGTTGCAGTACTTGAACGAAGAAGCACAGCATCGCAGCGAAGAGTTGGCCGCGGCGAACCAACAACTGGCGCGCGAGCAGTATCTGCTGAACTCGCTCGTCGATAACATCCCCGACCCCGTGTTCTTCAAAGATCGCGATGGCCGCTTCATCCGTGCCAACAACGCGATGGCACGCGACGCCGGCCTGAACGATCCGTCGGAATTGGTCGGCAAGACAGACGCGGATATCTGGGTGGGCGAGTTGCCGAGCGATACGGCGGAGGACGAACGACGGATCTTGGAGACTGGCGAGCCGCTCATCAACAAGGAAGAGCAACCAATAGTCGCAGACGGCCCGGACCGCTGGGTGCTTGTGACCAAGATGCCGCTGCGCAACGAAGCGGGAGCGACGACCGGAATCTTCGGCGTTGCCCGCGACATCACTGAACGAAAGCAACAGGAACAGGAAAGGGAACGACACTCCGCCGCTTTGGCCGAAGCCAAAGAGGCGCTCGAACGCAGCAATGCCGACCTCCAGCAATTCGCGTATGTCGCTTCACACGACCTGCAAGAACCTTTGCGAGCGGTGGCCGGCTACTGCCAGCTTTTGGAGACGAAGCTCAGCGATAACCCGGACGAAGACGTCAGGACTTTCCTGGGACACGCGGGGGACGGCGCCAGACGGATGCAGAGCCTCATCAGTAGCCTGCTCGACTACGCTCGCGTCGAAACGATAGGCAAGGAGTTTGCGGCGGTGGATACTCGCGAGGTGCTAAACGAAGCGCTGTCCAATCTCCAAGTCGCGATCAGGGAGAGTGCTGCCGAAGTGACTTCAGATCGGATGCCGACAGTGCTCGGCGACCGAGATCAACTTGCGCGGCTATTTCAGAATCTCGTCGGCAACGCCATCAAGTTCCGCGGCGACGAGGCCCCGAGGATCGAGGTCGTGGCGAAAGAAGACGCGGATCATTGGCGGTTCTCTGTCCGCGACAACGGAATTGGGCTTGAACCGCAGTATGCCGAGAGGATATTCGTAATCTTTCAGCGGCTGCACACGCGAAGCCAATACCCGGGTACGGGCCTCGGGCTGGCGATCACGAAGCGGATCGTGGAACGGCACGGAGGCCAGATCTCGGTCGAATCAAAGCCCGGCGAAGGCAGCACATTCTTCTTTACGCTTCCACGAATGAGAGCAATCTGATGCCAAACGGAAAAGACTTGGCCCGACCAGTTGCAATTTTGCTCGTTGAAGACAGTCCCAGCGATGCGTTGCTGACCAAGGAAGCGCTCAAACTCGGCAAAGTCCAGAATACGTTCCACCATGTTGAGGATGGAGTCGAGGCGCTGGCGTTTCTCCGCCAGGAAGGCGATTACGCTGGCGTGCCGCGCCCGGATGTGATCCTGCTCGACTTGAACATGCCGAGAAAAGACGGGCGTGAAGTCTTGGAGGAGATCCGGGCGGACGAAAACCTCAAGACGCTGCCGGTCATCGTACTGACGAGCTCGGACGACGAACATGATGTACACGACGCGTATGGCCTGAGCGCGAACTGCTACATCACCAAGCCCGTCGATATGACACAGTTTACCGCCGCGATGGTCGCCCTCGACCAGTTCTGGCTCACGTGGGTGATGCTTCCTTCGGAGGAAGCCCAGTGAATACCGCTTAGGATCGTTCGAGAAATAAGTGGCGTAAGCTTCCAGCTTGCGAACCCGCATTATCGCAAGCTGGAAGCTTACGCCACG
>PBSM01000096.1 GCA_002726245.1 Planctomycetaceae bacterium
GCTCTGCCTCACGGCCCCAAGCACCGCAAATTGTCGATGCTCTTCCAGGACCTGATTGCCCTCGCCGCGTGATCCCCTAAAGTGCAGTTGGGCAGCGACCGCCCTTTACGAGAACGAGGCGAGACTCATCGTCGTCAAGTTCAATCGTGAGCAGTCGATCCTAGGCCTTCCGATGAAATGACTTGGGCGAGCGCTGGCTCGTCGAGAAACGAAGTTGCTTCAACGACTTGCGCCGGTTGAGAATGTGCCTGCCGCCTGCGTGGACGTCAATGTAAACGGGAATGTCGTTTCGACCGCTTCTGCGCACGAATATGTTCCCGGCAGGTCACTCCTCGCTACAGATCAAGTTGATGACGGCTTCTTTCCGCGTCTGTCGATGTTACTTAGCAAAATGCACAAACACGGTATCGCGTATGTGGACTTACACAAACGCGACAACATCCTTATCGACAACAACGGCGCGCCGCACCTGCTCGACTTCCAGATTAGCATGCACTTGCCGTAGCGATGCCCATTCTCGTATGTCTTGAACATCCTGCAAAAATGCGATCGCTATCATGTCACGAAACACATGCTTCATTTTCGCCCTGACCAGTGCGACGAAGCGACTCGTCGCGCTGTACTTGATCCCCATCGTGGATTAAGGCACATCGGGTCATAGCCGTACCATTCCGAACGCTTCGCCGATGGTTGCTCGTCCGCATCGAGGTTCGACGAGGTGATGGTATGGCTTCGTCCGAACACGCGTCGCACGAAGCGCCGAGCGATGCAGCTATTCTTCCGTTTCCTGGTCCAAGCGAGGAACGAGCACGACCATCTGCTTCTTCTTCCGATGCCAGCTACCAGCACGCGGCTTAGGGAATGGCGCGGACTTAAGGATGTTGATTGCCTGGAGGGCTCCACCGACGCGGGGTCGGTGGAGCCGCGATACAGCTTAAGTCCACGCCATTCGTGCGGCTTAGGCACGGTTTCCGGCTTCTCCGGTCAACACCCGGACTAGGTGCGCATGAGGATGCGAAGCCCTTCCATCACGCGCATGAATCGGTTACGAGCTCTCTCGACAAGCTGAGTTTCCGCGATGTCTCGCGCCCGTTTTGCCTGCAAGTCTCGCGGGGCCATCTTGACCTTGCCGCTGGCGATGTCCATCTCTTCACGCCGAACCCGTTGCGCCCGCTGGGTGGCGGCCGCTATGAACTGGTTGGACATGCCTTCGATCGCCCTCGATGCCTCCTGGTACTTCCCTAGACGAAACTCGCGATCTCGTAGATGCGCGATCTGATCTGCACCGGGAACGAGTCGGCAACGCGACGCGGCGTCCATCAGTTGCGTGAAGGCACCCACATCCAGCACGGCGTCTCGTGCCCGGATGTCAAGCAAGTTTGCCTGCTGGACATCCTCCGGCGACCCAGCTAACTCGCCCTGACGTAAAATCGAGCCGGCGGTTAACGGCTTGGAGGCCTTAGTGCAAAGCTGGACCAATCGCCGCCTTCTGCCAAGATCCAAGAACTTTGTCTTCGATAGCGAGACGAGTTGTTCGCCAGAGACGGCATCTTCCGGCGAGATATCATTGCTACTCGGATCTGCGGCCGCGATGCGGATGAAGTAGTCACGGTCGTTGTCTCGTAGGAAGTAGCATGTGTGGCTTCGAATCGTGTGATCGGCAGCGACTTCCTGGACTTCAAAGTGCCGACGGATGACTTGAAACCTGGCGTCTCGCGAATCGGTGCTCTCGTATTCGAGAATGAGATCGGCCGGGAGCTGCGGAGGGACCGGCGACTTGCCAGTTGCCTGGACCGGTGCATTGGACGAGCTTTCCTGGGTCGGTTGGGCAACGGCTTGGCGGTTCAACGCGGTAAGAACTTCATCAAACTTCACCAGCGCGTGGCGATACTTTTCCTGCTTGCTCGCAACTCGTTTGGCCTCCTCTTTGGTTGCCTCGGCTTCAACTTGGCTCAGATCCTTCTTGAGCGTCCGCAGGTGAGCCTTTTCGTAACGGTCCCTGACATTACCGACGATCTCCATCGCCACGGAATAGTCGCCTTGTCCGGCCGCCGCCGCTGCATCCTGAAGAGAATTCGCGAATTTGGCTCCTCGGATGAGAGCATACAGATCCTGAATGTCCGTCTCGATCACAATAGGTCTTCTCGGTCAGCGTTCTCTAGTCGCCGACTTGTCGATGAGCGTTGGGGTCTGACACTGTTCAGGCAGCCAATCCATCGAATCCGCGACGCGGCGGCTAGACGTTCAGCAACTGCCTCGCATTGCTACGAAAGATCTTCTCGGCAACCTCCGGCGGCAGGGTCAGCTTCTGTTCGAACAACTCGAACTGCGGAACGTCTTGTTCGGGCGCTAAGAAGTCGGTGCCGAACATGATGCGGTTCTGACGGCGAATCAGGAACTCGCGGCCGAATTCCAGGTCACGACTGATCGAATTAGCGCCGCTCCCCGCGGATAGTTCGCCGTAGATGTTTGGATACTTCTCCATCAAGTTGTCGATCGCGCCGCCAGGCACTGTCTTCCCCTTCGGATAGCCACCGAGTTCAGCTTGCGTGGCATCACCCGAAATGGATGCCCACCAACCGGGACCGTGACCAACAAAGTTGGTGTTCGGATTCTCCTTAAGCACCTTTTCTAAACCGGGCAGGCCAGGCTTGTCGGTATTGCGTTGGTTGTCCAAGTGAAACAGCACCGGCAAACCGGCTTCGCCGCAAGCCGCAAACAAAGCCATGTTGCGAGGATCGTCGAACGGAATACCTGGCTTGCTTTCGCCAAAGCCTTTCGCTCCCGCTGCAATGTACTTCTGCAACATCTCGACCAAGCCCTTATGGCCTCCGCGAAACGACGTTCGAGGGTCGATCGAGCAGAATGGAATCAATCGATCGCGATAGGGCTTCGTCGTCGCTAGCACAAAGTCAGACGTCAATGGATAACTGGAGGATTCGGGATTAATGAGCGGCAAGATGACAGCTTGCGAGATGTCGTGCGCGTCCATCCACCTCAGCAGCACCTCCGCGGTCAGCACTTGCGTCGTGTTCCAGGTCTGGCCCAGATGTGTGTGCATGTCAAAGTAACGGCCCGGCGGATACTTCTTCTCGTCGGCATGTGTGAGAGTTGCTGTTGCTGCTGTCGCCATTCCGGCGAGGAAGCTTCGTCGATCAAGCATGGTCTGTATCTCCGGGTGAGTCGCCCGCTTTCGTTCACGATTGCCGAATCATATTGCCTTCGACGGTCCCGTGGCTCTGCTGGTACATGATAGCGGCGTCGGTTCCGTGGCTCACGCTGTTGCCGTGGATCCACGCATCACGGCTCTCTCCAGCAACGCGGATCGCCGCCAGCATTCCCCGCAGGCTCGAGTCTTCCGCGATGGAATTACCCTGGATGTGGCAATTCATTGAATCCACGATGTCGATTCCGCGAAAACGCGGATTACCGATCTGGCAACCTGAGACCATGATCTCGCTCGAGTCTCGGATCGTCAGCGAGCCACCCTTCTCTCTGCTTCCCAACCAGCAGTCGTTGATGATGTTTCCCGTCAGGACGCAGCCAACGCAACGCTGCAACAGGATGCCATCCGTCGTCTTTGGCGCGTAGCTGGCGGGACGACTGAAGCAGGTGTTCGAGCCGAGCGTGACGTAGTTGCTATTGAGCAACTCGACGTTCAATGCCTGACCGCCGTAGATCGTATTACCGGTGATGCTGATTTTGGCTCCGTGGTTGATGACGATGTTCTTATCACGGCTGCCGAGAACGTTTCCTGTAATGTTGACCAGCCGGATACCGTCCCGGGTTTCAGCAACTTTGCCAACGATTAAGACATTTGCACCGGGCGCGTCTAGTGTGGCTTGCAGCGTGTTACTCGCGATTGTGTACTCGCTGATGATACCTTCCGGAGCAATCAAGACGATCTCGCCGCTCTGTTCCGCACCTTCGCCTTCGTAACCGGAGTTGTACTCGATGTCGTTGCCGGTGATCTGGATATTGTGAACGTCGCCGTTCTTCTGCCGGATACCGGCTCGTTTGCAGTAACTGACGTGATTCGCGGAGATGATTACTTGGTGAAGGTTGCACTCGTCAAAGAAAACGCCCGTATCGTGGCAGTCGAAGATATGCGACGCGTTGAGCAGGAAATTGCGATTGCGTTCGACAAGATGAACGCCGAATCGGCAGCGACGAATCAAAGTGTTTTGAATCGTCGTTTGCATCGTGCGACGCAGTTCGATCCCGTCGGCCTCAGGATGATCACCGAGAATCTCCAACCCGCTTACGATCGGCATCCGTTCGCGGTCCCAGGTGTGTGGCTTGAAGCTGTTAGGCGTCGCCGTCCCTTGGTGATCGCCGAGAATCCGAAACGCCGGCCCCGGCCCAGCCATCACGACACGAGCCGTCCCCTGATCGCCACGAAGTCCCAAGTAGCCGTGCTTGTGCGTGTCGAGGACGATCGGCCGTGTGATGCGATACGTGCCCTTGGCCAGATGTAGAGCACCATCGCCGTCATCAACTGCATGCTGCAAGGCTGCGGTATCGTCTGTCTGACCGTCACCCGCGGCTCCGAAGTTTCTCGCTTGTGACATGTCTACTTACTCGCCGCGATAAACTTACTCAATGTTTGGACATTAGCGATGAAAGTAGTCGTTTCGATGACTTGCACATTGTCACCGTCCTCGTAAGCACGCAATCGACCTGTCTCGACCCACGCTCCGCGCTTGTCCAAGGCATTGACAACTTGTTCCGCTTGTTTGGCCAGCGAGGGTGACATCTTGTAGGAGGGCTTCACGCCGCGAGTCTTCAGCGAGGCCGGATCAGCTCGTAGGAGCTTGTCGTACTCCGACTGTAGCCGAGTAACTCGCGAGCTGACTTTGAATCCGTAATGCGTCGGCATGTCGTCATCTTTGTAAGTCAGCTCGTACTTCTTCGTGAAGTAGAGCGGTCGATTTGTCTTCAGCTCGTAAAAGCGAGCAAGCTGACCATTCGGTAACTCGGAAGCCTTTAGGTACTTCAGTGCTCGCGGGATCGGTTCCAAGAACTTCCGATCGCCTGTCTCGCGATAGATCGACATCAGCGTGCGGATCACGCCTTGCGATTCGCCACCCGTAACCGAAGCAGGTTCGAAACGGCGGGCCCATGCGGGACTCATCTCGGCATCGTACTGTTGGGCCCAGGCAGGTTGCGGTTCGGGCATCTGCGCCAGGATGATGAAGTCGCCGGCCTGTTTGGCGGCATCTCCGTATCGATGATCTTCGTAGATTCGTTCCGCTTCGAACATCGTCGCGATTGTGTCGGCAATCGTATCGTCGTTGAAGGTGTAGAAGCTGCGATAGTCCTTCTTGGGATGAGTGCGTGACCAAGTCTTCGGATAACGTGCGTTGAGAACCGGATGCTTGGCTGGATCTGACGGCTCGCTAAAACGCTGAGGCCAGGCACCGTTCGGATACTGTACCTGCAGCAGAGCAGCGAGCGCGTAGTCGATACATGCATGGACCTTCTTATCTTTGAAGTCCAAAGCACGATCGACTCGCATGAGATAACGCAAGGCGGACTGGGTCGTATCGTCATCGAGAGTCGTGACGTTGCGTGCTCCCTCGCCACCTCCATCGAAGCGGTACGCGTATTTCAGGCGAGGCTTCTTATCGAACTCGATACGATAGTCCCAGCCGCCTGATCGCAGTTGGCCTTTGACGAGAGCGTGCGCTGTCTCTCTCGCGGCCTGAAGGTACTTGTCGTCATCAGTCGCCTCATAGGCAAACAGGAAGGCACCGCCAACGGTCGGCGTACCGGGTGGCTGTACCCAGGCCGTCGTCTTGGATGCGAGGTTTTCACCTTCCTGTTTTGAAAGGTCTGCACTGTACCGCCACAAGTACGCTCCGCTGGCCGAAACGTCTGTGCGGAAGAAGTCTACGGCACGCTGGAGCGCAGCCGACGCTTCTCGCTTCGAAAGCGGATCAGCTTTAGCTTGGCCGGAGACTGCCGCCACAAGCGCGCACACAACCACAACAACCGCGTTACGAATCATTTCAGCTCTCCTTCTTATCGCCTAGGGGCTACGACGCGTAGCCCAATGCACGATTCTTCTGTAGAGCATAGCGGAACGGGTGGGAGGTTGCACGCTGCGGCGGGACGCCAGTGCGGTGGGGAGCCGAATCGCCTAGCGGCGGTATCGACCGAATCGGCGGGTACGCGTTGTGTAGCGGTTCGACGAAGACGATCTGCCGCGAGCGCCGCGGGAGCTAGTTGCCGGTTGAGATGCGGCTCCTGTTTCCGTGTTCGCTTCGGATTCGACTTCCTCTAGCGATGCCACTTGGTCGGGTTCGGACTCCGTTTCCGAGTCGGCGGCATCGGCGGACGGTGTTAGCGTGGAAGCAACAGGAAGTACGGGCGCGACGACCGTCACGCGACATATTCCTGACGATCACGAACCGCCTCGGCGAGCTGCGGACAACTCTCCCTGTAGGCATCCGGCCAGTATCACGCCGGCAAGAAAGATCTGCACTCTTCTAATCACTTGTAACCTCTCTTCTCCAAAATCGAGTTCATGGAACTGAAACAAACCAGCGACTCTATCGGCTTGGTGTCGGAGGTCAAGTGTCAAGAATAAACCCTTGTAACTAACGGTTTTTCGTAAGTAATTCTGCTTGGCAGGGCGAATCTATGTGGCCGGCTGTGTCCGTCCGGAACGTCGTCGTGGCTGTCAGGCAATGCCCCTAACTAAAGTTCTGCAAGTATGTTACGCATCGCTCCGAGTGGACATTGTTGACACGAATCCGCAACAGTTTTTACCTAGATGCAATCTGGCCGAATTGACACTATGATTGGGTGATTAACTTGCGTCATTCTCTGCGCGGAGTCTGTGCGTGCTCGCGAGTTGTCGGGAATTCGTAGTGCCCCGCAGTCGCTCATTTCGGTTTGGAGCTTTTCTGTTTGAAGAGGTAATGGGGAAAGGCCTGGTGGAATCTTCAGAGCGTGACCAGCGGGCGAACGACTCGGCGGACATTGGCGAGACAGCCATGTTCGGCGTCGATGCGGATGTCGCGTCTGAGGGGCCGGTGCGCGCTCGCATGGCGGGCGACTCCTTCGGCCGATATCGCTTGATGAAGACGCTTGGCGAAGGTGCCATGGGGTCGGTCTACCTCGCTCACGACGCGCAGCTCGATCGCAAGGTTGCACTGAAGATTCCGAAGTTTGATGCCAAGTCGGAATCGAAGCACATCGAACGGTTTTTGCGCGAGGCACGCTCGGCGGCGACCTTGAGCCATCCGAACATTTGCCCTGTCTATGATGTCGGCGAGACCGATGGCACGCACTTCATGACGATGGCCTATATCCAGGGGCATACGCTGCAAGACTTCGTCAATCCCGAGAAGCCACAGCGTGATCGCAACGTTGCCAATGTTGTGCGGAAAATCGCGCTCGCGCTACATGAAGCCCACATCAACGGACTCGTGCATCGTGATGTCAAGCCTGGCAACGTGATGATCGACCAGCGCAACGAGCCGATCATCATGGATTTCGGTTTGGCGCGGCAGATTGACGAGCATGACGACGCGCGTCTAACTCGCGACGGTGCGATACTCGGCTCGCCAGCATACATGTCTCCGGAACAGGTCGAAGGCAAAGCCAGCAAGATCGGCCCACACAGCGACTTGTACAGCCTTGGTGTCATCCTTTACGAGCTGCTAACGGGAAACTTGCCGTTCCAGGGATCCGTGGCATCGATCATCGGGCAGATCCTGGCGAAGGAACCTGTCAGTCCGCTGAAGTATCGCCCTGACCTGAGTCCGAAGCTCGTCGAGATCTGTCTCAAGGCGATCGCCAAGAAGCGCGAGGATCGCTATGCCTCGATGCAATCGATGGCGGCTGCTTTGATGGAGTTCTTGAAGTCGAAACCGGACGATGGAAAGAAATCGAAGCTGGAGCCTGCCCCGCAGCAAGCCCGAAAGAAGAAGACCGGGACCGACACAGATGCTGGCCTGAAGTTGAATACCGCGAACGTCTCGGTAACATGCGGCTGTGGTCAGCGGCTCGTTGCGAAGAAGGAAATGGCAGGCAAGATGGTTCGCTGCCCAAGTTGCAGCAATACGGTGCAACTGCCCAGGCCAAAGCAGATCAATGTGTCTTGCCGTCACTGTGGCCAGCAGTTCAAGGCATTGGAAGAACTTGCGGGCAAAGCAGTGAAATGTCCAATGTGCACAAAACCGATTACCGTGCCGAACTCTGACGGGACCGCGGTCGTCGTACCCCAAATTGAAGTTACCTGTAGCTGTGGTCAGCAGTTTATGGCCTCGCGAGACCTCGCCGGGAAACGGGTAAAATGCACATCGTGCGGGGCGGCCCTAGTCATTCCGAATGCCGTGCTTAGCTAGTGTCTGCTGCAGAGTCTTGCACTTCTGGCGTCGGCGACACCTTCTAACCGCCCGCTCGGGGGTATTGTAATCGCTCCGCAAACGATTTCGTGTTTGTCGGGCCGATCCCACGCGGAAACCTGTGGTGGAAACAGATCGCAATCTACTTTTTGCATTACTTGCACTGCAGCTCGAGTACATCGATTCCGAGCAATTCGCGGCTGCTTGCGCCGCTTGGTCATCCGACAGGAGCACGCCGCTGGCCGAGCTGGTGCGCGAACGCAAGTGGCTTTCGGATGAGCAGCGAGACGAAGTCGAACGGCGGCTGGAGCAGAAGGTCGAACAGAACGGCGGCAACGCGGCGAAAACGCTGGCCCTTGAAGCAACGGTGGAGATGAGTCAGGCCGCGGCGGCTGCAACGAGGAGACTGAGCAAGGCAGCAGCATTGAGGAGACACTCGACTCGACCAGTCGATCCGTCGCCAAATCCACCTCGCCTCGCGATGACCTTGCTGCGACTTCGGCTGCGGAGTCGCAGCCGGGTGACGAATCGGCTGCCTCGCAACACACGCAGTCCTATGGCCCTGGTGCTATGAACATGCAAGGAGAACCATTGCCCTTCAGCAACTGGGGCGAGGCGTATCAGGAGCACGGTGTGCTCGCTCCGGGCGAGCATATTGTTGGTGCGGTGGCCGCGTGGCTCACTATTCTGGCACGAGCTTCGCGACGCCCATCGTCAGCGGCATCGCGGTCCTGGCGCTGAGCGCGGTGATCAAGAAAGAACAGCTTCCAGAACCAAGTGCGCTGCGCCACGCCATTCTGCAAAGCACCATTGATTGCGAGATTCAACCCACTAGCGATTGCTCAAAACTGCTCTCGGGAAGACTGAACGTTTCCGGAGTGATCAAGGCCCTAAAGCGAGGTTCCCACGAGATGCATGAGACAGCTTACACCGAACCGATCGAAGTAAACGTTCCAACCGTGCCACAACCTGACCAGGTCGAAGCATCCGGCTGCGGCTGCGGGTGCAGCGGTACTTCGCAACCGGTCTACGTCATCGGCGAGATCGATTATGACTTTTCCTCGCTTTCGCGGCTGAATTCGCTTCAGCAGAGCATGGCGAGGGTGGAATCATTGGAACGGGATTTGAACGTGCAAAACCGAGTCGATTTCGGCCGACACTTGTGCGGGTTCCAAGAACAGGAAATCATCGTGGCGAGTGGCATGTCGTTGCAAGCCAGATTGACGCCAAACGGCCTTTTCGTTCCCGGTTATGCGATCACGACCGTCGAAGCCATATCGACAGGTTCCCGCTTTGCCTTTACATGGGGTGATGAATCGTCTGATCAGTCCACGTTGGGTGCCGACGTTACTGTCGTTACGCAGGAGTTGAACGACATCGAAGACCCATTGGGCTTGGGATTCTTTCCATTCTTTCGAGGCCCGCTCAACCTCCCAATTCCTCCGTCGAGGTCTACGGACGTTGGTTTGTTCGCCGATCGAAGCTGGCATCCCAGCGACGACGTCACTCTGAGCGCGGGTGCCCGTGTCGATTTCGTATCGACCGACGCCGACAATGCAGTTCCTGATCTGCGAGACACGTTCAATTTTCCTTTCCCACCGATAACCGTCTCCACTCTGAAGCAGGCTGGTCTCGACCAGTCGTTCACGCCTTGGTCCGTGTACCTCAATGGCGAATACGAAGCTGATTGCGATTGGACGTTTGTAGGGGGAGTTGGTTACGGAGAACGTCCCCCAAGTTTGACCGAACTCTATACGGCCGGCTCGTTCATCGGCAGCTTGCAGCCCGGGCTCACTCGCCTGGAAGGGGACCCTGAACTGCAGTCCGAGCGAAGGCTACAGGCGGATCTCGGCTGGCGCACCGAACAGGGACCCTTCAACGTTAGCCTGAACGGATACTACGCATGGACCTGGGACTTCATCACGTACGACGACATTGACGGAGGTGTCGGGACGGTCGCGGGTTTGGCTGACGGATCTGACTTCCAACGTGCTGCGTATACTAATACGAATTTCGCCACGCTGGCCGGCTTCGAACTGTTGGGCGACGTCTTGCTCACGGATGGCCTCACAGCCTATGGAATTGTTAACTATGTCGAAGGCTTCGATCGCTCGCGGGATGATCCATCACGCGTCGGCACAATCCTCAGGCCGCTTGTCGGCCAACCAGCGACCAACTCTCGCAGCAACATTGGCGGAATCGATACCGAGCCGCTACCGGGCATCACGCCACTCGAAGCGATTGTCGGATTGCGGCTGCATCAGCGTTGTCCAAATCCGGCCTGGGGCGCCGAGCTGGAAGCGAGAATCGTTAACGATCAATACCGTATCGCGAGAACTCTCTCTGAAATCGCGACTCCTGGTTTCACCATCTGGAACATCCGCGGTTTCTGGCAGGCTCGCGAAAACCTGACCGTTATCGCCGGTGTCGAGAACTTAGGCGACAAGTTTTATCGCGAACACCTGGACTTCCGCAGCGGTCGCGGCGTTTTCCAACCAGGTGTCAACTTCTACGTCTCGACCGAAATGGTCTACTAAACGCCAGAACAACATTCGAGTCTAACTTCCGAGATGCCTGGCTGCCCCTAACGGCCGGGCATCTTTCGTTTGAGTAAGGAACGAAGCAGTAATTAAACCAGCATCTTGGTTAGAAAGCACGCTGCGATGATCTCCGACTCTTGTCCCGAAGGGACACAGTCGAATAGCCCCAGGTTTCAACTTTGTCTTTACCCACATTTCACCACTGACCCCCGTGTCGGTGGAAGCATGATTGAAGGCTACAGTCGAAGCACCACGGACGCAGGCCCCTCCGACCCCGTGTCGATGGACCTCATGACTCGACATTGCTTCCACCGACACAGGGTCGGCGGGGAGCCGTTTCTCGCTTGGAGCCCGATAGCTTTCCAATCGTTGCCCCACCGACACGAGGTCGGAGGAGGCGACGGATGTGGGCAAGGGCTAAAGAAATGCCGGTTCAATTTATGCCTCGTTCCTACAGTCCCGCTTGGCTCGCGGAACCTACTTGCATCCTAGCGACCCTCAAGCCACGATGACCCGGCAAGCCGCGCTAGTCCTTCGCTTGGAGTCCTCACGATGAAACATCTACCGCTAGGTCCGCTGTGCTACGAATTCAGTCGCCACAACGAGCCGCGTTTGAGAATCGAATCCGGTGAAACAGTTCTTGTGGAAGCCGAAGATGCTTTCTCTGGTCAGATCCGAACCAACGACGACCGCCGAGACAAGTCACTCAAGCCGTATGGCAATCCTCAAACAGGGCCGATCTGGGTCGGAGACGCTGCTCCTGGCGATGCGTTGGCGGTGAAGATCGAATCAATCGAACCAAGTATCGGACAGTGTGCGACGCGGACGAGTGATCCTAAGCAACTCGCGCAGTGGCTTGGTACGGACTGTCCGCACGGAACACATGTCTGTCCGATCCACGATGGGCTGATCTACTGGAGCGACGACTTGACGATTCCTTACCGTCCGATGCTCGGTTGCATTGGCACAGCTCCCGATACGGGAGTGCCAACGACCGGTCCGGCTGGACCACACGGCGGCAACATGGACATCATCGAAACCGCCCCTGGCAACACAGTGTTTCTGCCGGTGTATGTCGAAGGTGCCTACCTCTATCTCGGCGACGCCCACGCCGCGATGGGGCACGGCGAGCTATCGGCTAGCGGATTGGAGATGGCCTCCAAAACAACGATCACGGTCGAGTTGCTGAAGGGCAAAACGATTCCCGCTCCCCGCATCGAAGCTCCCAACGAGATCATGACAATCGCCACCGGCTGCCCGATGGAGCGATCGATCGCGCAGGCTTACGCTTGGCTAAGCCTGTGGATGGAAGCGGACTATGGTTGGGGTCGTTGGCGAGCCTACGACATCCTGACGCACGTCGGGCAGATCTCTGTCGGCTACTACGACATCGGCACGGTCGCAGCCAAGATCGACAAGGAGTATCTCGCGAAACCAAGCTAGTGCGAGTCGCACGGACATTGGCGTGCGCGGCGGCTTGAATCTCCGTTGGTATTGACAACTCCACGCTACAACGACGTGATTCGTACTCTAGTCACTAATGATCTCGATACCGCTAAGAAGCGTCTTGCCGGCCCGAGGTATGAGCTCGACTATCAATTCACCCTCGCTCCCGATTGATCGAGTTTCGTGAACGACCGACTTCATGTTGCCTTTCGCCACCGCCGCAACATCGAACTGGCTTCCAACGGCTTGACCGTTCAGCTTCACATCGAAGACCCGCTTGCCTATCTCGTTTGCTTCAGGTTCGACGAAGCTAAGTCGCACCGTGAACTGTCCTGGCGTCAGTCCTGATACAACGATCTTCTTAGCTCCCTGCACACCGGAAGCGGCTACCCAGGGCCAACCATCTCCGCCACGCATCCACGCTGAGTGCCGATAGAAGTAGGTCGCGGAATCAGGTTGCACTTGAACCTTCAAGTCCGGTGAAGGGCCACCGCGGGCAGGATAGTCGAGCCACAGCGTGCCTTCCTCTGTCATACGATCTCCCGGTGCACCGAAGTTGATTCCGACGCGCTGGATGTTGGTTGCATCTGCCGGACCCCAAGCCGACCACTGTTCGTGCTTGGGTGGCATGTTCGTCATCGCGAGGCCAGCGGGCAGTGGATAGCTGCAGGTACAGCCTTCGTAGAAGTACGGGACATTCAATACGCCGCACGCTGGAATGATACTGTTGGTGCAACCGGACCGTGGGCCGCTGATGTTGCAAACACCGCTTTCCAGCCGCTTATCATAGAACGCAGGTGTGCCGCTGCGCATCGTATAGAACAACCCGTAATCGACTCCGCCGTCACAGCCATAACTCTTGGGAATGGCTCGCGGCTCCGACTTGCCTGTCAGTGGATTGATCCGCCGGCCAACGATTGGCTGCTTTGGCTTCCAGGCGTCCTTCTGGCTCGGCGGGCGATATTGATTGGGTTGCTCCGCGTCGCGATCACGCTCGGGCAATTCGATCTTCGCCAGCAACGGCTCGCCGGGCGAAACGATTCGTCCGGTGTACACATCCGAAACGACAGGCGGCAACAGCTTATAAGGCGGCTCGCGCTCTTTGCGGTGTCTCGCCATCCAATCTTTTGGCAGTGAGATCATCACGCCATCAACGAACCAAGGTTGCGGAGAGCGTTTGAAGTGGCCGAGCGTATCGTCGAACCACAAGACGCCGAGTGGCGCGCGAATGTGTTCGTCTGGGCTCGACCAGCCACCGACGTAGTTGACAGCTCCGTCTAGCGCACCAGAGCGGCGCATGACCGTCCAAGGTCCTTCCCTATCAATACTCAATTGACTTGCACCAGGGTTTGTGAGTTCGCTTCGCAACTGCTCGCGCTCGCCCGCGGAAAGAGCAAGAAACGCCTGTCCGCCGTAGGGGCGTAACGGATTGAACAAGTCGCCACTCAGTTGCTCGATCCAACTCGCCCCAAGAGCCCGTTCCGGATCGTCGATAATCATCGCAGTCGCGAGATACGGCGGCAGCGCAAAGCTCTGCCGTTCGCCAACATGCAGCGCGACCCTCTGTCCATACTGAGAACTCTCATCCAGCAAACGCCTCCAGGTTGCGACTCGCTTGGCGTCGGGTTCCACAACGATCAGATGAAGACTCGTGTTCGCCAGCAGATTCGTCAACCACTCGTAACTCCGAACACCCCAGATGACCACGTATCCGCGTTCGCCCTGTAGCGATTCATAGAGCGTCTTCAGCCGTTCCGACGACGCAGAGTCTCCTGAGCTAATCTCGGCCTGCGCTAACGCATGCGCCAGCAGATCCCCCGCATCTTTACTTTGGCCGAAGCAGTGAATGCGCCCGTCCGTCGCAACAACAAAAAGCTTCTGATCGGCGGCCAGCATCGTATAGACTTCGCCACTCACGCCTGGGAAGCTGTCAGCGAACTTCATCGTCTTGTCGCCAACGCGGATGGTTGACCTTCGCCCAACCGTTCCCGGGCCTTGATATGTCTTGTCCTCGTGCAGGTCGCTATTGAGTTCTTTATCCTGCGTCACGATCCCGCGTCGAATGTCCGCGGATGCAAACCAACTTCCTGGCAGACGTCCGGCCTTCGGCAACTCAAACGACTTCAGCTTTCCCGTCTTCAAATCAAACGTCGCAGGATAAGCTTGACCGCACGGGACAATCAAGTCTTCGCCGCTAATGACGAGGTAGCCCTGAGGCGTTACGCCGCCCATGGCTTTGGCGGAATGCGGGTGTTGACCGTAAACATTGCCACTGTCATCGTTCCGCCAGATCACGTTTGCGGTCTTGGCATCGAGACAGTAGACGAACACACCCTCGAACGACCACACACCCGAAGCGAAGTAGAGCTTTCCGTCTTTCAGCACAGGACCGCCGCGCACCGGCCACAGTGAAATGAGCCGCCCGTTTCCGAGTACTCGTCTGCGTGTCGGAGCCGCGCGGAACTTCCAGAGCAACTTTCCATCGTCAGACGCGAGGCAATAGACATGACCATCGTCAGCACCGAAGAAGACTCGGTCTTGCCAGACAACGGGAGCAAAACGCACGGGGCCTTCGGCATAGAATCGCCACAACTCGCGGCCCGTCTGGGTATCGTAGGCAGTGACGCGGTCATTGAACGACGACCCGACGAATAGCCGCTTGCCGGATACCACAGGTTCGTAGCCCGCATCAAACTGCAAACGCTTCGTTCGATAGGCTGGCTTTAGCCTTGGCAGATCACGCGTCCACAGCAGCGCCAGATCATTCGGCAATTGCTCCTCGTTCTCGGCACTGCGTGAAGCGTCATGCCGCCACATCGGCCAATCAGACGCTTCGACGTGGCTGCTTGCTAGGCATGCACACAGAAGGCAAACAGTTCTAACGATCGTTCGGCTCATCGTCAGTGTTCTCCGGCGAGCAGAATTCAACGTGGGTTATGTTTCAGGCTAGCGCGACGTAGCCGCAACCAACACAAACAGGCACGCTCTGCATTTCATCACGGCCGTCTCTTCAGTCCCGGACGATCGGTAGTAGGCGTAAACCCTCGGAAACGTTCTCACAACATACACAAAGCCCCGGAGGGCGACACTATCGATCACACAACGCTCGGACGTCGCCCTCCGGGCTTTGGGCGCGTTTTACCTTCCTTCCCGGGGCTTACGCCCTGTCGTTTGCGCACAAGTTTCATATTGTCCGAAGGCGAGCCATGCGTTTGCAATATTGGTCATTCTTCTGAGTCCGACCCGGATGGCCTGTGGTCCAGGCGGTCGTTCCCACTTTGAAGTAATTGTGCCGCCCACGCAGGATCGGATTGATCTCGCGGATGACCTCCTGCAGGCTCAGGTAATAGCGCCTTCTGATCTTCATGCGGATCTTCTCTTTCAGGGATTGCACCGCCTTGCGACGCGGCAGCGATAACAGTTTTAGTCCAACTTCGTCGCTTGGCCGGATACGGCAGGCTGCCTATCGACAGCGACTGCGCGTCAACACCTGAGGAGCCCAGTGCCGTAGTTCCGCTCGTGGGGGCGCCGAGCAACCGGCGTCCCTACCGCGAAGGCGGCGGTTTACGAGAAGCTCAAGTAAGTCACTGCGATGTCGTCATCTCGTCGAATACGATCGCAGTCTCGCGAAGAAGCAGGTGGCATGCCAGCCAGTCGTGAGGATGAAGGAAGAAACCGCGGGAGATGAAGGGACGGTCGGCGAGTATGCTCTCGACCCAGGTTTTGGCTTTGTCACGCCATTGACGCGCCTCCTCGGAATGTCCGAGCCGCTGGTGGGCCATGGCCAATACCAGCCAGTTGGTGACATTTGCTTTCCACGTCGGATCCACATCCAAGGCTTCGTGAAGCGACTCGATGGCCTTGTCGTGCTGGCCAATCCAACCGACGAATTTGCCGAAACGTTGGCTTTGGCCCGCCAAGGCGATCCGGTCGCGATCGCGCGATTGGTCGAGCGGTATGAGCCGAAGGTCCGCATGGTCGCCCACGTACTGCTGGGACGGGCGTTGCGGCCTTATCTCGACTCGGTCGATCTCGTGCAGTCGGTGCATAAGAGCTTGATAGTGGCTCTGCGGACCCGGGACTACGATCTCTCCAGCCCCGAGCAACTCGTTGCCTTGGCCATCACGATGGTGCGGCGAAAAACAGCACGACACTGGCGGCGAGTCCAACGGCAACAACGGTTGACCGGCGGGGCGGATGAGTCGGGAAATCTACCCCAGCTACTCGCGTCGCTGAGTGACTGTCGCGAGGATCCCGCCGACGCAGCGCAGTTCAACGACCAGCTCGAACATCTCTGCGAGAATCTCGACGCATCCGAACGACGCATGTTGGAGATGCGACTGCAAGGTTACACGTCGCCTGAAGTAGCGCGGGAACTCGGCATGCATGCCGTAGCGGTCCGCGTCCGCTGGACCCGCCTGCGCCAGCGTTTGCAAGCCAGCGGCGTCGTGGCCGATTGGATTTGAAGGCAAGTCTGTGTTCTCGGGTCAGCCGAAGGGCGCTAGCCCACGGTTAAATGCGAAGAACGGGTGCTAGCGCCCTGCGGCTAATTCGATGGACCCGAACATTTGGACCTGGCAGACCACTAGGTGGACAGCGCCACTTTCGTGAACCATACAAGCACGACGCGTAAGCGAGTGAGTAACTTACGGCCAGACTCACTCGCTTGCGCGTCGTGCTTGTATGCTCGCAGATCGATGCCAAAGTGGCGCTGTCCAACTAGGTGGCGGTGGATTCGAAATGACGATCATGCATCGGCGGCTTTCCGCACTTCGGCCTGCACGATTTGGGCATATGGGTTGTCGGGTTCCAGTTCGATCGCCTTGCGCACATCGGCCAGCGCTCGTTCCAGGTCACCTTGTTTACGATAAGCGTTGGCGCGTTCAGCGTAGACCGAAGAACGGTTGGACAAGCGGATCTCGTCGAAGATCCTGTCGTCATCGGGGGCATCGGTCAGCGCAAGATACTTGGTAAAGTCCGCGACTGCCTCGGTGTAGGAGCTAGCTTCGGAATGGACGTCTCCGCGATTGCGGTAAATCGAATCGTCCTCGGGAACCAGCCGAATGGCCTCACTGTAGTCTGCAATGGCCCGATCGTACTGGTTGTCGAGTTGATAGAGAAAAGCGCGAGAGCAATAAACGTCCCCGCGCTCGGGACACGACTCAATGGCGATGCCGTACGTCGCGATTGCCTGGGAGTGGTTGCCACGGGAGGAACAGAAGTCGGCGACTTCGAGAAGCGATTCGATATTCCCTGGATCCAGCCGGTTCGCTTCGCCGAAATGTGTGAGTGCCTCGCTCACATAACGCTCGCTGTCCTCATCGCCGAGATGCTCCGCGTACTTGCCTTTTTCAGAGCCGCCTGGCCCAAGGCCACTTGCTGTGCGGCGAGCTGTTTGTCCGTGGCTCCGCGTCCATCCGCGGTAATCGCAGCCGATTCGTACGGTCGATCGAGCGCAACGGCGAGCCATTGGGCAATCTTTTCCAGCGACTCGCACGCTTCCGCCGGATCTTCCTCGGGAATCAACCCGTGCAGGATTGCAAGCGAGTGGTCGGGTGTTTCGATTTCCAGCAACCCGGAATACTCCATCGGCTCCGTTTCATCGTCCGAGCGCTCCTCGACAGCCTTCACCCGTATCAGACGGATGTCGCGGAAAGGGTACTCGCGTTTGCGTAGACCGGAGCGCACGATCATTGCTTGCTGGTGCCAGTCGAAGGAAACCTCTTTCTTCGTTCCTCGGATTAGCCGATATGCCAACAGACCGCCAGCCAAGCCACCCGCGGCGAACCCAGCGCGGCCTAGTCCAACGATGGCATGGCAAAGGCTGGCCGCCACCAGGCCCCCGACGGCTGCCCAAAGGGCGGGCAACCTTGGGCTGACAAACGCAACGTGTTCGCCGGGCTGCCATAGGACAACATCTTCCCGAATCATCCAAATGTCGGCGTCGTCCTTATCGAGTCCGTCATCCCCGGTTGGTCAAGCGCCATGTTCATTTTTCTCCGGCGTCGTGGAGTCCGCTTCAACGGTCAATCGATTGGCGCGAAGAGATCCTCGCGGATGGGCGTCTTGCTGTTCCAGTTTTCTTTGCGGCTTCTCTCCAGTAGGTTATCAATCCCCAGGTTGAAACCTGGGGCTAATTGACCGGGTCCCTTTGGGACAACGCTCGGAAACTATCGCCGAACGCTTACTACCCAAGATTCCGGTCTAATTGTTAGTTCGTTCCTTAGCATTGTCACATTCGTTAACGCGATCCCAACGGGGAGCTAGACGTGGAAGCTCGCTCTCAAGCTCCCTCGACCCAACGGAGTTGTGTGCCTGGATCGCGTTCAACGAGCCACTTGCAGCCGTGAGCGGTATAGTAGGGCCAACGCCTTGACGCTTCTTCTAGCGGCTATTAGAATCCGACCCAAGTTGTGTCACGGTATAGGTTTGTGCAAACACCAGCCTGCCGGCTGGATAACTTACTGCGGAGCCAACGATGGCCGATGAATCGCAAGGCGGAGATGTGTTCGACGAAGAACGTCTCTGTCGCCTGATCGAACTGATGAAGGAACATGATCTCGAAGAGATCGACCTGCAGGAAGAAGACCAGCGGATCTGTCTGCGACGGAACGTTGGAGGCGGTGTGACTGCTGGAGGCTATCCCCCGCCAGGCTTTGCAGCTCCCTATCCTGCTCCGGCGCCGCCACCTGCTCCGACACTCGTCGCGCAGTCGATTGCTGCCACCACTGCCGCCAGCGGTGACGGCGACAATATCACCGTGATAACAAGCCCGATGGTCGGGACGTTCTACACGAAACCGAATCCGAATTCGCCGACTTACGTCAAAGTTGGCGATCACGTCGATCCCGAAAAGACGATCTGCATCATTGAAGCGATGAAGGTCTTCAGCGAGATCCCCGCCGAGATCAGCGGTCGGATTGTCGCCGTGCTCGTCCAAAACGAAGAACCGATCGAGTTCGGCACGCCTCTGTTCAAAGTCGATACGCAAGCGTAGGAGAGGGAGTAGGCAGTTGGCTGTAGGGAATAGTGGTTTTCTTCTCCTACTGCCTACTACCTACTACCTACTACTCCCCATGTACAAACGCATCCTGATCGCAAACCGAGGTGAGATTGCTCAGCGGGTGATCCGCGCCTGTCGGGAGATGGGGATCGAGACAGTTGCGATCTTCAGCGAAGGTGATCGCGGCAGCGCCTACTTGGAGTTAGCCGACGAGACCTATTGCATTGGGCCGGCGAAGTCGGCCCAGAGCTACCTAAAGATCGATCGAGTCATCAGCGCGGCGGAAGTCGGCAATGTCGAAGCGATTCATCCCGGGTATGGTTTCCTCGCGGAGAACGCTCATTTCAACGAAATCTGTCGCAGTTGCAAGATCGACTTTATCGGGCCCACTCCCGAAGCGATGGAGATGCTGGGCGATAAGAACACAGCTCGAGGAATCGCTCGCGAAGCCAACGTCTCAGTCGTACCTGGCAGCGACGGATTGCTGGAAGACGAAGAGACGGCGGTCAAGGTCGCGCATGAAATTGGCTTTCCGGTGCTGATCAAGGCGACAGCCGGCGGTGGCGGCCAAGGGATGCGAGTCGCAGCGAATGAGTTAGTGCTGAAGACAGCGGTGCAACAAGCTCAGACAGAAGCGGCGGCGGCGTTCGGAAATGCTGGCGTCTATCTCGAGAAGTACATCGAGCGGCCTCGGCACGTCGAAGTGCAAGTTATCGCCGATCATCACGGCAACGCCGTACATCTCTGGGAACGCGAGTGCTCGACGCAACGGCGGCACCAAAAGCTGATCGAAGAGAGCCCGGCTCCCAACTTGCCGCAGGAAAGACGGCAAGAGATGTGTGAAGCGGCGGTTCGGCTGATTAAGAACTGCAACTACACGAACGCCGGAACGGTTGAGTTCATCGTCGATAAGGAAAACAACTTCTACTTTATCGAAGTTAACGCTCGCATTCAGGTCGAACATCCAGTTTCTGAAATGGTCACTGGGATCGATCTGATCCAATCGCAAATTGCGGTTGCTGCCGGTGAGCCACTACCGTTCAAGCAAGAAGACATTGAGCAACGCGGTGCGGCGATCGAATGCCGGATCAACGCCGAGGATCCCGACCACAACTTCCGACCGAGCCCCGGAAAGATCACTCGCATGTTCGTCCCCGGCGGTCCCGGTGTTCGCTTCGAATCGCACGCCCATCAAGGCTATGTCGTCCCACCTCACTACGACTCGATGATCGGTAAACTGATCGTCCATCAACCGACACGGGCACAAGCTATCGCGTGCATGCTCCGCGCCCTCGACGAGCTTCGCATCGAAGGCATCGCCACGACGGCGTCCTTCCACAAGCAAGTCCTTCAGCACTCTGAATTCGCTGAAGGCCGCGTTGACACGAGCTTTGTGGAACGCGTGTTCTTGAACGATTAACTCCACAGTCGCATCGTCTCACGTTAATCCGTTTCGCTCGGTCGCCGGTCCGTCCTTGGCGAACCTCAGACCTACAAATAGAATCGAGGGTTCGCATGTTGGTGCCGGTAGGCAAGTTGATGGAGAGTTAAGCGATGGAGAACACACTCAACAGACCTCCGAAGCAGGATTCACCGTTCCAACGTGTCGCTATTCTGTTCGCGGGTGGTCCGGCTCCAGCGGCAAACGCGGTGATTTCGACTTGTGCCACATCTTTTTTGCGGAATGACATCCAGGTCTTGGGGATCAAGCATGGGTATTCCAGCTTGATTGACTATTCAACTGACAAGCCGCTCGAGGCGGGGAAGGACTTCATTGTTCTCGACCATCCGATCTTGAAGCGGACTCGCAATTCGCAAGGCATCTTGATTGGGACGGCTCGGGCCAATCCCGGCAAGAGCGTTTCTCACCCTGCGCATTTCGACGACGCGGAAAAGGTTGCGCCCCTGAAGCGGACTTATGAAGGACTCTGCTCGCTCAAGGTCGATGCATTGATTTCGATCGGCGGCGACGACACGCTCAAGACCGCCAACAAATTCAAGATGTATCAGGATCGGTTGCCGGCTGATGCCAAGCGGATCCCGATCGTACACCTGCCGAAAACAATCGATAACGACTATCACGGCATCGATTTCACGTTCGGCTTCTTTACGGCTGTCGATACGTTAGCCACGGAGATTCGCAATCTGTTGCACGATGGCGAGGCGAGCCGCGCGTACTTCCTGGCCGAAACGATGGGACGATCCGCCGGTTGGTTAGCGTATGGTGCGGCGATCGCCGGCGAGGCAAGCTTGGTGATCAGCGTCGAAGATATCACCGGCGACTTGTGCGATGAAGAAACGATCACCGACCCGCGGACAGGCGAAGCAACGACTCGCGCCGTGATGCATGTCGATCGAGTGATCAACCGCATTGTGCGAATGATGGAGGCGCGCGAGGAAGAAGGCAAACAGTATGGCGTAATTGTCATTGCCGAAGGGTTAGCCGAGTTCTTACCCGCGAAGTACCTGGAAGGAATTCCACGCGACGATCACGGACACATCTCGATCTCAGAAGTCGAACTTGGACGGATGTTCGCCAAGCTTGTTGCCGATGCCTATAAGGCAGAGACGGGGCGCACTCGCAAAGTTAATGGTCTGCAGCTTGGGTACGAGTCGCGTTGTGCTCAGCCCAATGCCTTCGATGTGATGCTGGGCAGTCAGCTTGGCGTTGGTGCTTATCGAGCTTTGGTCCAAGAGAATCTGAACGGCGTGCTGGTGTCCGTATCGGGCCAACTCGAATTACACTACGAGCCGTTCGAGGAGCTTATCGATCCCGAAACACTCGTTACCAAGGTTCGCTACATCCAAACGGGTTGCGACTTCCACAGCTTGGCTCGGTTCTTGGAGACCGACGCTAACGATTAGTCCCCCCCACTGCACAGTCAAGTTTCGTTTCGTAACGCCTTTTCAATCCGAAATGAAACGCCGCCCGCCACAAAGCGATGTGGAGTCGCAGGTCGGGCGGCGTATTCAACGAGTAACGCGTTCAGACGGCGCAGTCGCCCGCTGCATTGCTTCGCAAGACAAGCGGCGAAAGCGTGCTTGCCCCAGCCGGACGATTGGATATCCGAGATGAGTCACCAGGTGATTGGGTCGTGAAATGGCGCAGATCTCGTACGACACAGAATCGTCTTCAGGCTTCCACTCGACGACGAACGCTTCCTCGCCGCATTCGATATGTCCCGGCAGCGTCCGTAGGCGAAACCAAACCGTTTGGGGTCGTCGATCGTATAGACAATTCGGCAAGGATGCAGCGTCCAAAACGGGCCCGCACGAAACTGTACGGCGACCGAAGCTCCTCGTTCGATCCGTGTGTCCGGCCAATAGAGCGTTGTCATTGCGTGGTCAAACATCTTCCAAGACTCGATAGCTTGCTTCGCCTGCTCGAAGACATCGCGCCCCGCGCCCAAACAGATTTGTGCGCGATCACGATCGAAGCCGCGCGGAGTTTCGTTGCGCTGTGTGATACCTTGGGCCTTGGGCAGAGTACGAGAACGGTTCTCGCTTCTGAGTCATCAAGTAGCGGATCACCGCAGCTTCGGTCGGTCGAGTCAGTGCAAGCATGTCGCTTTGTCCTTCGTCCGGTTGCCTATTCGAACAACCGCACAGGCACGCTAAAGTTAACGGCCGCGGAAGCAATCTTGACCCATCAACGTATTGCCGGTACGTTGCCCGACCGGAGGAAGTAGCTCGGATGGATCGATATGAGGTTGTCGTGGTCGGCGCGGGGCTGGCAGGCTTGACTTGCTCGCGGTGGCTTGCCGAGCGAGGCTCGAAAGTCCTTCTGGTCGATCGAAACAACCGGCATCTTTGTACGCCGCACGCTGGAAGACTTCTCGCTGCCAGCCGATTGCCTGGGCCCACCCGTTCGTGATGTGAAGCTCTACTCACCGCGACGCCGCACGATGAGTCTGTCGAGCGAGCACGACGAGTTCCGCGCGGGCAAAATGGGACCGCTTTATCTTGGCTTGTTGGAGGCTGCGGTGAGCGCGGGCGTCCAGTGGTCTCCATCGACAAGCTTCCAGCGGACGACAGATCATGACGACGGCGTGCGGATTGAATTGGACACGCACGGTCGTCGCAAGACGATCCTGTCGCGCTACATCATCGGTGCCGACGGAGCTAACTCGCGCGTGGCTCGCGAACTGGGGCTCAGCCAAAATCGCGAGTGGATCGTTGGTGTCGAAGAAGTGTACGACAGCGTCGCGTTGAACGATCCACCTTGCTTGCATTGTTTCCTCGATCCAGAATTGGCACCGGGATATATTGCGTGGCTGGCACACGACGGAGAAGAACTGAACATTGGCGTTGGTGGATACGGCAACCAGTTCGATCCGAATGCTCGCCTGCAGCAGTTTCGCGAAGAGGCCCGCCAGTATTTCAGCCTGTCAGGATTGAAGCTCACTGAACGACGTGGTGGTCGCATTCCGATAGGAGGCATCTTGCCTGAGATTGTTAATTCGAGCGGATTGCTTCTCGGTGATGCTGCCGGAGCCGTCTCCCCACTAACCGCTGGTGGGCTCGATCCTTGTCTGCGGCAGTCAGCGCTGGCAGTGCAAGTTATCACCGAGTTTCTCAACGGCGGCGATGTCACGACGCTGGATCGCTACCGGAGCATACCGTTCCGAAAACGCTTTCGCTTTCGAAATCTGTTACGTCGCGGCCTATCGAGCATCCGCAGGCGAGGTATGGCCGAGTTTGCCTTTCTCGCCCTGAGAACGTTCCCCTTCAACCGGATCGCCCAACACGTCTTCTTCGGTCGCAGCTCCTTTCCTCTCAAGGAATGCGAGCTCCCATCGGCTGTCGCATATCGCAACGTCGGTTAATGTAGGTCCGCATCTCCGACACGATGCTACTAGCAATTCGCCAACGCGCAAGCGATACTGCGATGGCACGTTCACAATGCGGAGCCAGCGTTATGAAGAAGCTTTGCCTCACAGGCCTGTTGGTCTGTCTGTTTGTTTTATCTGTCTCGATTCTCACTGCTGCTGACTCGCCGCCGAACTTCGTGGTGTTTCTAGCCGATGACCTCGGTTGGGGTGACCTGGCGTGTTATGGCCACCCGCAGATCAAGACACCGAACCTGGATGCCTTCGCCAAGCAAGGTGTTCGCTTCACGCAATGTTACTCCGCGTGTGGCGTCTGCTCGCCGTCGCGCTCGTCGATTCTGACCGGACGCACGCCGTATCGGAATGGTGTGTTTCGTTGGATTCCTGAGAAGCACGAAGTTCATCTGCGCACCAGCGAGATCACGATCGCGGAACTGCTGAAGGACCGACGATATACAACATGTCACGTTGGAAAGTGGCATCTCAACGGGTACTTCAACTCGCCCGAGCACCCTCAGCCGAGCGACCACGGGTTCGACCATTGGTTCGCGACACAGAACAACGCCGGGCCCACTCACAAGAACCCGACGAACTTCGTTCGCAACGGAAAGCCGGTCGGGCTACTGGAAGGATACTCTGCCCCTCTCGTTGCTGAGGAAGGAATCCACTGGTTACGTGAATTGCGGGATCCGAAGAAGCCCTTCTACCTCAACATCTGGACGCACGAACCGCATCTTCCGATCGAATCCGATCCGCAGTTCATGGACTTGTATCCGGGAGACGACGTCGGGCTTCGGCAACATCATGGCAATGTGACTCAACTCGATCACGCCTTCGGAAAGGTGATGGCCGCGCTGAAGGAACTGGATCTTGTTGACAACACGGTTGTATTCTTCACGTCCGACAACGGACCCGAAGGAAGCGGCAAGCCGGACCTGAAGAATCCTGGTTCGCAGCGCGATCGCACCCGCGGATCGACGGGTGGCCTGCGTGGACGCAAACGTGATGACTACGAGGGTGGTATTCGAGTCGCAGGCATGGTGCGTTGGCCAGGCCAAATCCAACCTGGAACGATCAGCAAGACGCCCGTCATCGGTAGCGACATCTTTGCCACGATGTGCGAAATCGCTGATATTCCACTACCGCGGGATCGCGTCATCGACGGTGCCAGCATGTTGCCGGCATTCGACAATCAACCGATCAAGCGGACGAAGCCGCTGTACTGGCGAACCCACATCTCGTCACCTGATTCGCGAGTCGCCGTTCGCATCGGCGATTGGAAGATCGTTGCGGATCAGTCGTTGAAGAAGTTCCAATTGTTCAACTTGAAGGACGACGAGCGCGAGACGACCGACCTCGCTCAGAAGCACGCTGACAAGTTCGCGGAGATGAAAAGGACATTGCTCGCGATGGATGCCGAAGTCCTCGCCGACGGCCCCGACTGGTGGAAGAAGGAGCAACCGGAAGATCGTCGCCGTCGCGCGAAGAAGAAACAAAAGAGAGCATCTAAGTGACAAAGGAGCTTCGTAGCCAGTTCTGGCACCCGATCCGAAAGACCCTCATGAAGCTCCGCCTTCTCTCGTCGATGCTCGCCGTTCTGGCAACGCATTCCCTTGCGGCAGGCGCCGATGACTCTATTGAACTCCTGTTTCTCGGAGATCGCGGGCATCACCAGCCAGCCGCCCGCGCCGAACAGTTGATTCCGGTGCTGGCGAAACGCGGCATCAACATTACGTATACCGAGAGTGTGAACGATCTCAACTCGGAGACACTCGGCAAGTACGACGGCTTGCTCGTTTATGCCAATATCGATGAGATTTCGCCGTCGCAGGAGCAGGCGTTGCTTCAGTATGTTGAAGCGGGCAACGGCTTCATTCCCCTGCACTGTGCTTCGTTTTGCTTCCGCAACTCAGAGAAGTACGTCGCTCTCGTCGGAGCACAATTCCAGCGCCACGGTGGAGAGAGCTTTCGCACTCGCATCGTCGGGCGCAGTCATCCGATCATGCAAGGCTTTGACGGATTCGAAAGCTGGGACGAAACGTATGTCCACACGAAGCACAACGAAACCCATCGCACGGTGCTTTCCTACCGCGTCGATTCGCAAGGTCGTGAACCGTGGACATGGGTGCGAACGCACGGCAAGGGGCGCGTCTTCTACACAGCCTGGGGGCACGACGCTCGCACGTGGGGAGAACCCGGTTTTCAAAACCTCATCGAACGCGGAATCCGCTGGGCGATCGGGGCCGACCCGGGCGATGTCCCTTCGTTCAAAGACCCGCATGCGTTCCCGATCCCCGCCATGACGCCAAAGCGAATGGATGTGCAGCCGTTTGAATACACAGAGGCCAAGGTCCCGTTCTATCCCCCAAGTGCAACGTGGGGGAAACTCGCCGAGCCGCTCACAAAGATGCAGAAGCCGTTGCCTGCCGAGGAATCGCTGAAGCACATGGTCGTGCCGGTGGGCTTCGAAGTGAAGCTGTTTGCTTCCGAACCGGATCTCCGCAAACCGATCTGTATGACGTGGGATGAGCGAGGCCGATTGTGGTGCGGCGAGACGATTGACTATCCCAACGAGTTGAAGCCGGAAGGTGAAGGCCGTGACAGCATCAAGATCTGCCAAGACACCGATGGCGATGGTCGAGCCGACAAGTTTACGGTCTTCGCCGACAAGTTGAGCATTCCAACAACCATTACGTTTCATCGCGGCGGAGTGATCGTTCAAGACGGAACCAAGACTTGGTACATGAAAGACAACGACGGCGACGACGTGGCCGACGAGAAGCGAGTTCTGTTCGATGGCTGGAACATGCGCGACACGCATGGCGGGGTGAGCAATTTCCAGTACGGGCTCGATAACTGGATCTGGGCCATGCAAGGCTATAACAACTCGTCACCGACCGTGGACGGTGAGGCGGATCAGTCGTTCCGCATGGGGTTCTTCCGTTTCAAGCCGGATGGTTCCGAGCTCGAATTCATCCGCTCGACGAACAATAACACATGGGGCTTAGGGATCAGCGAAGAAGGTATCGTCTTCGGTTCAACGGCGAATCGCAATCCTAGCGTCTACATGCCGATTCCTAATCGGTACTACGAAAAGGTGCGAGGTTGGTCGCCGAGTCAACTCGGCACGATCGCCGATACCCATCTCTTCGAGCCAATCACGGAGAACGTTCGGCAGGTCGATCATCACAACGGCTACACGGCCGGAGCCGGGCACGCACTCTACACGGCGCGGACCTACCCGGAGGAGTATTGGAATCGCGTCGCGTTCGTTTGTGGGCCGACGGGGCATCTCGTCGGTTCCTTCGTGATAACTCGCGACGGGGCCAGCTTCAAGTCAACAAGCCCCTTCAACCTGCTCGCCAGCGATGACGAATGGTCCGCGCCGGTCATGGCGGAAGTCGGGCCGGACGGAAACGTGTGGGTGCTCGACTGGTACAACTGCATCGTGCAACACAATCCGACTCCGGCGGGTTACAAGACCGGCCAGGGCAATGCTTACAAGAGCGAGTTGCGCGACAAGCGACATGCGCGGATCTATCGGATCGTGTACCGAGGTTCGGCAAGCGAGAAGAACGCAGCGCCGCGTCTCCGAGACGTTGCTGGCGAAGAACTTGTTGCGGCGTTGAAACATCCGAACATGTTCTGGCGGCGGCATGCACAACGTCTGCTGGTCGAGCGGGGTAAGCGAGATGTTGTGCCAGACCTGATCGAGCTTATCGACGACCGCGGCTTTGATCAAATCGGCTTGAATCCCAGATCCATTCACGCGTTGTGGACGCTCAAGGGATTGGGCGCGTTGCACGGTGACGATGCGGAGGCGAACAAAGCGGTCATTCGCGCGTTGCAGCATCCGTCACCCGGAGTGAGGCAAGTCGCAGTCGCGGTCTCGCCAAGAACAGAGAGTATGTTGAAGGCGCTGCTGGCGAGAAGGGTCGCGGTGCACGCAGATCCTCAAGTGCGGTTGGCAACGTTCCTGGCACTCTCTGAGTTCTGGCAAACGAATGATCTTGGCTTGCTGATTGATCATGCGATCGCACGCCGGCAGAACCATACCGATTCGATTCTTCTCGATGCGTTGACAGTCGCGGCCGCAGCGCACGCGCCCAGCTACCTTGCCGCCGTGCTCGGCGAAGGTGCCTGGTCCGAGCGGCCCGTCGCACACGGGCTGCCGCAAGTTCGGGAACTTACTCGTCGCGTTGCCGAACATTTCGCTCGCGGCGCGGGCCAGGAGCAAATCAAGGAACTGCTCGCGTTGCGGCTCGATTCCCGCCTCAAAACGGAGCTCGATGACGTCAGCGCGGGACTAGCGGCTGGATGGCCGCAGGAGGAAGTTGTGGTTCTGGACCGGAAGACAGAGGCTGGTCTTGTTGCTTGGGTAAAGCAAGCGACACCGGCGGCGCAAGCCAACCTCGTGTCTCTCGGTTCGCGCTGGGGGAGCAAGAAGCTGGAAGCCTATGTTTTGGAGATTGCCGCCGCGTTCACGAAACAGGTCCAAGATGAAAGCCTCTCGGAAGCGGAAAGGCTTGCCGCGGCGAATCAACTGATCGAGTTTCGTGGCACCGATGGCAAGGCGGTCGTGACGTTGCTGGATGTGATTACGCCTCGGACAACGCCGGCGTTGTCCGAAGGTCTGTTCGCAGCGATTGGGAAAAGCGAATCGACCGAAGCAGGCATCGCCCTGGTGCAGCGGCTATCGTCGCTAACTCCGAAGGCTCGAGCATCGAGCTTGCGAGTGCTGTTGTCCCGGAAGGAATGGACGGCAGCGCTCGTTGACGCTCTCGCAGCCGGCAGGATCCCTCTCGGTGATCTCGCCCTGGAACAAAAGCAAGCGTTGACGGCCCATCCGAACCGCCAGATTGCTGCCAAAGCAAAGGCGATGCTTAGTCGCGGCGGCGGGTTGCCGAATGCTGATCGGCAGAAAGTGATTGATGAGATGCTGCCGCTAACGAAACTCACCGGCAACGTCGCGGCTGGCAAAGCCGTCTTCAAGAAGACGTGCGAGAAGTGCCACACGCACAGCGGTGAAGGCACGAAGATCGGCCCTGATTTGACGGGCATGGCGGTGCATCCCAAGCACGAGTTGCTAATTCATATCCTCGATCCGAGTCGATCGGTCGAAGGCAACTATCGCATCTACACGGTGGTGACCGAGAGCGGCAAGGTGCTAAGCGGATTGTTGGCCGCCGAATCGCGAACGGCTCTGGAGTTGATCGACGTAGAAGGCAAGAAGCACATCATCGTTCGAGACGAGATTGACGAGTTGGTCTCATCGAAGAAGTCGCTCATGCCGGACGGTGTCGAGAAGCAGCACACGCCACAGGATCTGACCGACCTGCTCGAATTTCTGACGCAGCGCGAAAAGTTTATCCCGATTCCACTCGACAAATACGCGACAATCGCGAGCACGCAGGGGATGTTCTTTACAAAGGAAGGCCCTGTCGAACGGCTCATCTTTCCGGATTGGTCGCCAAAGACATTTGAAGGCGTCCCGTTCTATCTGGTCGATCCGAAAGATGATCGCGCGGCAAACGTAATCATGCTGCATGGCCCTCGCGGCAACTTCCCACCTCGGATGCCCAACTCGGTCACACTCCCTTGCAACACTCCAGCCAAGGCAATCCACTTCCTGAGCGGAGTCAGCGGTTGGGGCTTCCCGGCCATTCAAGAGAAATCCGTGTCGATGATCGTGCGATTGAAGTATGCGGACGGTGAAGCCGAAGACCATCCGCTGCGAAATGCGGTTCACTTTGCGGACTACATCCGCCGCGTTGATGTTCCCGAATCGAAGCTGGCTTTCATGTTGCGAAGCCAACAAATTCGATATCTCGCGATCTATCCGAAGCGATCTCAGGCGATTGGCAGCATTGAGCTTGTGAAAGGACCGGATCAGTCGGCTCCGATCGTGATGGCCGTGACGATCGAGGGACATTAGAGCGGCGCATGTCGTTGGAGTTCCGGCTTTACCCGGCGACACTGCGTAGTAGTAGACTGGATCGCGACCCACTGACGTTTTGTAGAGAGAGCAAGACCGCCTAAAGGCCAGACTCCAACACATCAACGATCGCGGGCGGTGCGGCGGCGGGTCAGATCATCGCGGACCGGATTGAAGCGTTGCACATAGATCGGCGTCTCGGCTTCAAAGCGTCCGTGGCCGAAGACGAACAATTTGGCGGTGACCAAGCCGTGAGTGTTCAGAGTCAGGTTCGTGGCTCGGCCAGAATGGCGATAGGGGAGTTGATACACAGCACCATGCGGGCCGAAATCGTCCGCATCGACTCGGAGCGACCAACGCCCAAGCTGTGGAAATGCCTTGGCGTCATGAAGCGGAAGCCGCTTCCGTCCGACGAACTCGACGATCAACTGGCCAGAAACGGGAACAGCAGTGCCATAGATGTTGCGCGTGTGTAGCCGAACCTCGATGCCGTCATCTACTGCATCGCGATCCCAGTTAGAAACTCGAGCTTCTACGTCGATGGCTTGCACACGCGATGCAGCGTTTCGCGTAATGATCGGACGCGGCAGATGCATGAGGGATTCGGAAGCCGACGCTGGAGCTATGACCGAAGAGGCTTCAATAGCTTTCGATTTCAACTCGTCCGCGCGTTCCTTCAGAACTGCACGGTGAACTTGCTTGCCCTCGACGTTAGCTACCTCGACGTTGTCCCAAGCCACGGAAGTTGCCAGCACGAAAGCAGTGCCTGTTGAACGCAACCAAAACCGCTCGTCATTGGTCCTCAGATCGATTTCACCGGCGAGCATACGACCATCCTTCAGCCACACCAACGTCACATCGGCGACCGTTGTTCGGCAGAGCGCGAGAGTCGATAGAACGACAAGACAGCATATTGCGGCGCGGCGAATCATGTGGCGTCTCCAGAATTGGGGCACCACCAACAAGGGTAATTCGAATGCCGGTTCACTCGTGCGGCTTGCGTCGTTGCGCTAAGTACGTTGCATCAATAGCCTTCTGATACGCGGCTCAGCCGCAAGTGAATCGAAGACTTGTGTTGCTTTATGTCAACACGTTGCGGATTCGCATCATTGATTGGTCTAATGTAGGTCCACTATCTACAAAGAAGACCATAAATGAACATCGCTGTCGGAATCGCTGCACCGGACGTGACGCTTGCCGATCGTGAAGGCAATGAAGTCCGCCTCGCCTCGCTCTGGCAAGAGAAGCCGAGAGTCTTGCTCTTCGTGCGGCATTTTGGCTGACCGATGTGTCGCGAGCACGTGGTCGATGTGCGAGAGGAGTACGAACGATTTCTGGAGGCCGGCGGCGATGTTGCAGTCGTCACGATGGGCACCTCCGAACAGACCGCTGCCTTTCGTGAGAGGAATCAACTCCCGTTCATTTGCCTCGCCGATCCAAAGCGCGTGGCTTACGAAGCCTTCGGTGTGCCGAGAGGAACGGTCGCGCAAGTTGCCGGTCCTGCCGTGTGGGGTGGCGGATTGAAGGCGGTCCTACGTGCAGGGATCGGCAAACCCGTTGGCGATGTCTTGCAGCTACACGGCTCGTTCATTATCGATCGCGATGGCATCGTACGCTTCTTTCATCTCCCGAAGAACTCCGTGGATCGCCCGACGAACGAAGAGCTAATCGCCCAGCTAGTGCTTCTGTAATCGTCCGCATCAAGGCGGAGCACCCTGTCGTCAACTCTGTGGCTGTTTGATACGATGTTCGTTTGCGTAACAACAGACGCACGCTGGATTTCCGCAAAGGAAGCATGATGGCACTCGACCCCTATCAACTCTGTCCGTGTGGCAGTGGTAAGAAGATTAAATTCTGTTGCTCCAAAGACATCGTCCCCGAACTGGACAAGGTGATCCGGGCCGTCCAAGGAGAACAACGTGTTTCGGCGCTCAGCAGCGTCGCTAAACTTATCGAGGAGAAAGGTCCGCGACTCGCGTTGCTCGCGCTAAGAGCAGACGTCGAGCTTGCTCTCGGCCAATTAGAACAAGCCGATAAGACCATTGATGAGTTCCTGGCTGCATCGCCTGACAATCCTGTCGCCCTCGCTTTGTCGGCGATCCATGCCGGTGGCAAGAACGATCTCGAAAGCGCCATCGAAGACCTCCAGCAGTCGCTAGAGCATCTCGGCGGCGTCATGCCTCCGTCAGTGTACAGCGCCATTGGCGTCGTAGGCCAAACGCTACTCGCTCACGGCGATGTGTTGGCGGCTCGCGGGCATTTGTTGATGCAAGTTGGCTTGGCGGGCGAGCGTGATGAGAATCCGATCCGCCTCTTGATGCGGATCAACATGATGCCGGAGATTCCGCTACTGCTAAAGCAAGACTACCACTATGCGGAACGTCCCGAAGGCGCCGAGTGGGCAGAAGCATTTGATATCGCGATGCAACAAGCGCGAAAGGGTGCTTGGGTTGCTGCCTGTGAGAAGCTGGATGACTTGGAAGAACAATTCCCGGACCAGGGAGCTATCCTCAAGAACATCGCGATCCTGAGCGGCTGGGTCGGACAACGCGACGAAGCATCGATCGCGTGGCGCAAGTATTCGCGCCTCGAAGGCATTCCGCTGGACGACGCGGTCGAAGCCGAGGCGCTCGCACAAATGCTCGACCCGAACGCCGAGCGGGACGAGCTCGATTCCGTTGCCGTCATCTATACCGTGACCGACGTCGAGAAGCTGATGGAACTGCTGCTATCGAATTCACGCGTCGGAAGGATGCCGATCGATCCGGCCGAAATGGCTGACGACGACGGGCCGCCACCCAAAGCTGCCTTCTGGCTACTTGATAAAGCGGTCCCGGAAAGCGGAGTCGATCTGACGCGCGAGCAGGTGCCGAATGTGCTCGGTGAGATGTATATCTACGGCAAGGAGACCGATCGCCCGGGTCGGATCGAGTACAGTCTCGTCCGTGACGAAGACTACGATTCACGCAAGCAGGCACTTGCCGAGTTTGCCGGTGAGTTCATCGAAGGCGAACCGACGGAAGAGGTTCTTGGACCCGTTCCGAAAGTGTCGGCGGGCCTTACCTGGCGCTGGCGGCTTCCCGACGATACGCCAGCCGAGAAGCGGACGGAGCTTGTCAGCGAGCAGCGGCGCGAATCGATGCTGCAGCGCTGGCCCGCGATGGAGCTGAAGACTCTCAATGGCAAGACACCCCGCGAACTCGCCGCCGACCCGGCCAACCAAGTACGCTCGCTCGCGGCAATCTTGCTGCTCGAATTGTCGAATGAGCAGAACAGTGCCGACTTCGACTTCAACGAGCTGCGTCGGGAGCTCGAGCTTCCGACGTGTGATCCGATCGATCCCGCGCACGTTGACGCGATGACATTGTCACTGGTGCAGATCCCGTTCGTTGAGGTCGAGAAGCTGAGCGACGAAGGTCTGCTGACGCTCTATCGGCGAGTTGTCTTGAAATACGCGGTCACATCGATCCGGATTATTGCTGAGGAAGTCTTGCGGCGCGACAGCTTGAATGACACGGTTGACAAGAATGAAGCCTACGACTTGCTAATCCGCACGGCGACCGATTCAGAAGATGCTCTGCGTCACGTGGAAGACGCGAAGCAGGCCACTAGTGAACGTGCCGAGTCGTCAGCACGCTGGTTGCTCGCTGAACTCTCGGTGCGACTCTCTCGCTACGAAGCTGAGCAAGCACAAGCGATCATCCAAACGTTACAGCTTCATCATCGCGACGAGCCCGGAGTCGCTCAAGGCCTGTACGAGATCCTCGCGAGCTTCGGTTTGATAACCCCCGATGGTACTCCTCCGGCAATGCCCGCTGCCGCTGCTCAAGCAGCCGTTGCGGCACAACCCGCTGCGGCAGATGGCGGTTCCGCACTTTGGACGCCAGACAGCCCCAGTGAGTCGGCTCCGACTGAGCAGAAGTCGAAGCTGTGGGTGCCGGGGATGGACTGATTGGCCGTTTGGCCTCGTCGCAACCAAGAGTAGCCAGCATGCGATGAACCGACAAACGTTTGACGCTGCTCGCATGGCTCGTGCCTTGGAATTAGCTCGTCGCGGGGAGGGCTATGTCGAGCCGAATCCGATGGTTGGGTGCGTGATCGTGCGACGTGATGAAGTCGTCGGTGAAGGCTATCATCAGCGCTTTGGCGGCCTTCACGCAGAGCGAGAAGCCTTACAGTCGGCCGGCGATGCGGCGCGAGGCGCTACGATGTATGTGACGCTTGAGCCTTGTTGCCATCACGGCAAGACTCCTCCTTGTACGGAAGCGATCGTGGCTGCGGGAATTGCCCGCGTCGTCGTCGCTCGACGCGATCCGTTCCCGAACGTGGATGGCGGAGGCATCCGCGCGCTAAGCGAAGCCGGCATCGAAGTGGAGGTTGGCACCTGCGAAGGCGAAGCGAGCGCGCTCGACGCCCCCTACCTTAGGCTTGTCGAAACAGGTCGGCCTTGGGTCATCGCCAAATGGGCAATGACACTCGACGGCAAGATCGCGACTCACGCAGGCGACAGTCAATGGATTTCGAATGAGAGTTCGAGAGCGATTGTCCACCAACTTCGTGGCCGCGTCGATGCGATTCTGGTGGGCAGCAGCACAGCGCGAGCCGACGATCCTTTGCTGACCGCTCGACCGGCCGGACCTCGAACCGCGACGCGAATTGTTCTCGACTCGCACGCTTCGCTCTCGCTCGATTCACAGCTCGTAAAGACAACGGCCGAGACACCGGTTCTGGTTGTCACGGGTGGCGCAGCGACTGCCGATAGGACGCAAGCTTTGACAGACGCGGGCTGCGAAGTTCTCAAGATCGAGGCAAAGTCGCGTGAGGCTCAACTCCAAGCATTATTGACGGAACTTGGACATCGTCGCATGACCAACATCTTGGTCGAAGGTGGCGGGACGCTGTTGGGAAGCCTTCACGATGCGAAGCTGATCGACGAAGTGCATATCTTCGTCGCTCCGAAACTTGTCGGCGGAGCTCATGCGCCCGCGCCGATTGCTGGAACCGGATTCGCAACGATGAAAGAGGCTGTTCGGATGCGAGACGCAACCGTTGAGCGTCTCGAAGACGACATCTACGTTGTCGCGAGACTTGAAGGGGAGGATACACCGCTAATGAGCGCTGATCGACGCTAATGGAAGAGTCATCAGCGACAATTAGCGTGTATCGGCAGTTCGGCCCAACGATCTATCGGCGATCCTCGCGCCGCTGGAATTGGCTCAGGTTCTGCAGATCGAGCGAACGGAAGCGGTCTAGCTCGAAGTGTTTGCTGTCAGGCCAGAAGAGGATTTTGCCGGCGTTCAAAGTGCCAGGTTCGCTGCCGGGCGTTTGTTGGAACTGAAGAACGGCGTCGTTGCGGCCGTCGCCTTCTAGGATGAGTTGGTCTTTCGCTTTGGCGTACGAAACTCGCTGGCCGGTCGCGGTGAAAGTTTGGCCGCGGACGAAGGCGTTGCCGGTTGCTTCCAATTCGATTGCGTCAAAGCGATCGCGTTTCTGGCCCATGTCGGCGATGGAAAGTCGTTCGGAATTGATCACAACGTCGCGCTGGCCAAGCTGCGACGTACGCGTCGCTTGGATGGTCTGGTCCCAAGAAGAAACCGGACCGTACAACGAGCGGACTCGACCCAAGAACTCAACTTGCCGGCGATTCAAATCGCCAACCAACTCGCGCTCGAAATCAACTCGTAGATAATGCATGCCTTTGGGAGTGGTGGCGAACTGACCTTCCTTGAACAAGTCGCTCCCGTTGTGCACGCTTGTCACCCAACCCGGCCCGTCGCCGTGTAGTTTTCCCGTGGCTTGGCTAAAGCTGAGGTTGTGGACATGCATCTGCTCGGTGCTCTTTCGGGCACCTTGCAGGTCGAAGACTTCACTGCGAATCACGCTGAGCCCGTTAAAGCGCAGGTCTCGTAATCCTATCTCGCCCCGCTCGTCAAGCTTCTTGAAGTCGATGAATCGGGTTAGTTCGGCTGTCAGCGAATCGCCTCGCGCGTTGAAGTGAAGCTGCTCACCGCCGCGAAGCAACTGAACGCCGCGAGCAACCGCGTCGCCGTCAAAGGTCGCGCTCCGTCCGTCGAATCGCATTTGCCGCTGCCACGCGAGATGCGACGGGTGCTGTGGTGCGTTCTTCCGAGGCAGCGTCATCTCGCCCGGACCTTGCATCTCGACGACATTCGATCCGTAGAACAACTGGATCGTCTGTCCTACGATCAACGCACCCTGAGCACCGACGCGCGCGGGCTCGCCAACAATCGTTGCCACAGGATTGTCAGTGTTTCCACGTTCGACCTGAAACGAGTTGCAGTCCAGCGAGATACTCTGCGAATCAGGAGCGTCGATACTCTCGCAGTGAACTCGACCAGCCGCCGCCAGCCGAACGACTTGCGGCTGATCGCCCAGTTGCAGTTCGGCATTTAGCTTCTCAGCCGTCACGTGAAGCTTCCGCATCTGGTCCGGAGGTTGGTTACCCGTCGCCGATAGCAGCGGCGGTTGGTTACCCGCCGAGCTCGCGGCATCCGGCGAATCGGGACTCATGAACCAGATGTTCGCCTCGTCCAGCGCGCCTGACATGCGCGGCGAATCAAAACGGACATGGCCGGTCGCCTTCAAACGATCGGGTTGGATCGCGAAGCGTTTTGGATTGTCCGGTCGAGGCGTCTCGTCGAGGAAGACGTGCAGCTCGTCAGCCGAGAACTCGCCTGAGCCTTCAGCCTGAACGTGAGCCTTTCCGACGAAGCGAAGCCACTTGCTGCCTTCGAAGTCCTCTAGAAGAACGTCGTTCTGCCAGGAGACTTCAAAAGGCCGATTCTCATCGCCAAATCGACCGGTGACGCGCCCCGGTCCCGCGGCCCACATACGACCTAAGCGACCGTCCGGGCCAAGTTCATACTCGATCTCGCTTGAAGCAACCTGGTATTTCTCGGTTCTTAGCTCGACGCCGTTCCGGTCGCGAATCCAAACACGATTCGTTTCCAAATCCATTTGGAGTTCCTCGCCGCGTGCTAAACCTCCCATCGAGTCCGCGCGGAGTGTTACCGGCAGACCGAACGCCACAATCTTGGTGGGTTTCGCGCCGGCCGAGGCGAGTTCCGAGTCGCCGTCCGCGTTGTTGTCATTGCTGAAGTGGATATCTAAATGCTGGCAATTGAGCTGGTCACTGGGGCCATCCGAATTGTGGCGAAGGACATCGACGTGATCGTCCAAGGAGAGCAGATACTCGTCGAAATCGAATTCCAACGCACCGCGGCACTTGAAATCTACCAGCGTCGTCTTCCGCAAATCCGCCGGTTTCTTTCGGGGACTGCCGCCGATCGCCAGTTTCCCGGCCGGCACCTGCAGATTGATCTTATCGACACGCACGAGTTGGAACGACTTGATGCGTCCCACGCTGGACTTCGACAAAGCTTTCTCGTTGGTCTTCGTCGGCGGATGCATCACGATGGCCAGATCACCACCCGTACCCGAGTTGGGTCCGTAACGAAAGGCAACGTCGTGAGGCGTCCAGATCTTTCGTTCCTCGATGCGAATGCCGCGAGTTACGATTTCGAGGCCATCGTCTTGCCCTGAAGTCGGCGGGCTGTAGATGACGACTTCGCCCGTGAGTTCTCCGCCAACCAAGCGTCCGAACTTGCCGCGCGGGATATTCAACTCGCCTTCGAAGAAGAGGACCGCGCCCTCGGGAGCACGCAGCACGATCGGACGTGGATCGCCGGTCTCTTGGCCCGCGTCGAAGATCATCGAACATCGAGTCAGCTTCATTCGGCTAATGGGCTTAATACCAGGCAACGGCTTCTTGCTTGGTAAACGCTCGTAGTCATCGAAGATCAGCTTTCCGCGGTCTGTTTCCAAAACCTTGGGGCCGTCTAACTCCCAGGAATCTGCCGGAAATAGCGATACGAATCCACGCTCGCGTGGGGCGTGTTGCTGAGCTGATTTGGTGATCGAGAGTGACAACTCGATCGTTGGCTCGAGGAGTGGGACCGCCAACGCCGTATACGCGAAGTGTGCCCCCAAGATGGCGAGCAGGCACAGGAACGTTCTTTTCAGACGTTGCTTCACGGTTGTCTGGTTCTCTCCGGAGAAGGCCGAGACTGGCAGGGAACCTTGCTAGCCCGTGTACTTCCGGACCAGATCGTCCCACATCCCCTTTGCTTTCAGTATCCATTCGATTGCTTCACGGACAGCGCCTTGGCCGCCCACAAGCTCCGTCACGTAATCGGCTCCCGCTCGCACCTCCTCGCAAGCGTCGGCCACTGCGATCCCCAATCCCACTGCACGCATGACGGGAAGATCCGGCAAGTCGTCTCCGATGTAGCAAACCTGATCGGCTTCAAGCTCCAGATCCGTCATCAAGTCCTGCGCGACTGGTACTTTCTCTTCAAAGCCCTGCCGCACGATATCAACGCCCAACTCCGACGCACGAAGCTTCACGATGTGCGACGTACGCGCCGTCAAGATGCCGAACTTGAATCCGCCGCGCTGCCACTGCTTGATGCCCTGACCATCACGGCAGTGAAACCGCTTTTGCTCGATTCCATGATTGTCGAAGATGATGCCGCCGTCCGTAAACACACCGTCCACGTCCGACAGAATCAACTCCACTCTCTTACATCGGTCTTCGATCTTCATATACGTTGCTAGCTCGGCAAACGGTTCGGTAGAGGCAGTGTTTTTGGAAATCCGCCGTTGGCAGAGTTTGACGGCTCGGCCGGTCGGACGGTTGCCTTCCCGGATGATTCGCGTGCCAACACGTCGGTGATATCGATTAAGCCGATTGGCTTACCTTGGTCGTTCACCACCGGCAGCTCGCTGATCTTTCGCTCGCTGAGCAGTTCAATCGCGCGCGGCATGCGAGTGCCTTCGGCCACCGTCGTCGGTGCACGTGTCATGAGGTCGCGAACCGGCGCGTCGAGCGCGGCGTCTTGTTTGCTTTCGAGCAGCCTCGCCAGATCGCTGTCGGTAAAGATGCCGCTCAACATGCCGTCTGAATCGATCAACATGATCGCTCCCGTTCGACGGCCCGGGCGGCTCGCGCCGGCAAACACTTCGCGGATGGACTGCGTCTCGGCCGAGACGCGACATTCGCTTAAAGGTCTCATCACTTCTTCGACCTTCGCAAGCTTGCGGCCGAGGCTGCCTCCGGGATGGAAGCGAGCGAATTCCTCGGGTGCGAAGCCACGCGTGCGGCTAACGACGAGAGCCAGCGCATCCCCCATCGCCATCATCGCGGTTGTACTCGTGCTCGGTGCCAAGCCGAGAGAACAAGCTTCGCGGATAGACCCCAGATCAAGAACGACTTGGGCTGCGGTGGCTAGTGCGCTTTCAGCGTTGCCGGTAATTGCGACGATCGGTGCACCGAAGGAGTTGATCGACGGGAGCAGTCGCGTGACCTCTTCGGTTTCACCGCTGAAGGAAAGGGCGAGCACGACATCGTTGCCCCGGACCCGTCCCAAGTCGCCATGGATCGCTTCGCTCGGGTGGAGAAAGTGTGCATTGGTGCCTGTTGAGGCGAGGGTGGCCGTGATCTTCTGGCCGACCTGCCCAGCTTTACCCATGCCCGTAACGATGACGCTCCCGCCGCAGGCCAGCAGATGCTCGACCGCGTCGCAGAACTCGTCGTGCAGGCCCGAAGCCAGCCCGACAAGAGCTTCCCCCTCTTGGCGGAGGATCTCCCGGCCGAAACGCAATTGTTCGAATCGGCTCAGCGGGCGCTGGCCACTAGCGGCTTCCGTGCTCATTGACGACGTCTTCCATGACGGGTCGGAGAAACAAGCGGGATTCTACCCGCAACGCGGGGGAACGCGAACACCGATCGGGCGATCCCGCGCCAAAAGAAGCCTTGCCGAGCCGACAAGGCGTCAGAGTGACCCCTACGGGACTCGAACCCGTGTTGCCGGCGTGAAAGGCCGGAGTCCTAGACCGCTAGACGAAGGGGCCGCTTTCTTGAGGCCGCTCGGTATCGTAGCAGCCTAACCAGATCGTCAAAAGACGGGTAATCGCAAGAGGGCCGCGAAAAACAGACTGCGGAGCAGCGGGCAGTTCGGAGGCGGGTGCGAAACTGGGCACGAGGGTGGAGGATCGGCATCAACGGCCGGGCGTGCTACTCTGCCGCGTCCTCTTCATGGGACGCCTGTTCATTTTCCTGGGTCGCCTGCTCATTCCGCTTGATGGCATCGTAAACTTCGCGGCGGTGGACCGGTATTTCCTTAGGAGCTTCCACGCCCAGACGCACCTTGTCGCCACGAATCTCGACGACGACGATCGTAATGTCATTGTTGATGACAATACTCTCGTTCTTCTTGCGGGATAAAACTAACATGGTCCATGTCCTTGTAACACGTTCGCGGCGTCGTCAAAGTCCTTCTTACCGTGGTTTCCGCTCTATCAGTTGCTCTCAAACCGTGACCAGTAAAACGCTTGCGCGCACATCATGGCTTCCACCCACTCTACGTGCTGGCTTAGCGTAGTCAAGGAAAGCCCGAGCGGGTGGCGGGATTTTCGACGGATTTCCCGCTAGTGTGCAGCTACGACCCCTATTGCTTTCGGCTCTTCTCTGGACTGCACAGCTTCACATCAGCTGGCCGATTCGCGTTAAGCTTCTTATATGAATACTGTTACGATCCCAGTCATGGCTTGTGGAGCCGCCCATCTGGCAATCGAGGCAGCAGATTTTCATCCGCTTGCGGAGTCATTAGTGCTGTCTATAATTCACCGCTGGCTTGTGAACAGCATCTCTACTTTTGGCGCTGCGCGATGTTGGATTGGCTTAGGAATATTAAGGTGGCCGTCTGGACCGTTGGTCGCGGCATGCTCGTGACGCTGCGGTATTGGCTGATCACCTATCAGCAAGACCGGGGCACGTTCACGGAGAAATTCGAGTATCCGGAGAAACCAGTGCCGGTTGCCGCACGCTACCGCGGCTTTCACCGCTTTGACTTGACGACCTGCATCGCGTGCGATCAGTGTGCCAAGGCGTGCCCGGTGGACTGTATTTACATCGGGAAGGAGCGGGTTGAGGGCGCGAAGGGTTTCAAGGTTACCGGTTTCGCCATCGACTACTCGAAATGTATGTTTTGCGCCTTGTGTGTCGAGCCTTGTCCGGTCGATTGTATCTTTATGGGAGCGACGCACGACCTAAGCTGCTATAGCCGCGACGGATGCATTGTGGACTTCTCTCGGTTGCCCACGGATGTGGGCTGGGGCCGTTCGACGCTCAATCCAACCGCTGTGGCGGAGTCAAAAGTCCTAACAGAACCAGTGCACGGCGGCCCGAACCAGTAGTACAATATAGTTAGCTAGTTCTACCGCTCAGCGAGTAAATCGTGGCACCTGCAGACTACAAGCCAGACAAGATCTTCACCGTCGAAGAGGCGAACGCGCGGCTTCCGTTGGTGCGTGCGATCGTAGCTGACATAATGAAGCTCTCAAGCGACCTCTTTGACCGTCGCGAGCGGCTCAACCAGCTTCAGAGCCGCCGGCCCGAGGGTACGGTTAACGTCTATCAAGAAGAGCTTGCTCAGATCGAGGAAGAACTTGAACGCGACGTTGAGCGGCTGAACGCGTACGTCGAAGAGTTGCTTGAACTTGGGGTCGAGCCCAAGGGTGTTCGCGATGGCTTAGTCGATTTCCCGGCGATTCTGGACGACAAGCTAGTCTATCTTTGCTGGAAGTTCGATGAACCGGAAGTTCTGCACTGGCACGATCTCGATGCGGGATTCGAGGGCCGGCAGTCGCTCACGGCCGGGAGTGTTGCCGAGGGTGCCGATTCAGAAGATGCCTTCGACGTCTGATCGGCTCTACGTTCGAGGCTACTTCGCACTACGGTCACTTGCAGTTTCGCGGCACGCGCCTACAATCCTAGACTTGGTTTCTGTTGATTCAGCACGTCTAGGTTGAAACGCGGCAAGCGATGTCAGCTTTTGGTTCTTCCATTGGAATCGTCGCCTATCTGGCACTCTTCGCTGGCGTGGGGGTCATCTTCCTCTTCGTCAATCTCCTGGTCGGTCGCTTCGTACGCCCGGCGGATCCACACGAAGAGAAACTGGAGATCTATGAATGTGGCGAGCCGACGATCGGTTCGAGCTTCGTGCAGTTCGATCTTCGGTTCTATGTCGTCGCTTTGTTGTTCATCATCTTCGATGTCGAAGTTGCGTTCTTCTTTCCGTGGGCGACGGTCTTCGGCAAGGCAACGCATATGGCAGATCCCGGCTTCCGCGTGGCGACTGCATCCGTGTCAGAGGGCGGTGTTGAACTGACGGAGCATGGGAGGCTGCTCTACCAGGAGATGGGCGTGCGCAATCCAACTCCGGTGAAGAATAAGTCGGCCTCCGCTGCTAATCGAATTGCTCACGAGGGCGCGAAGAAGCTTGCGTTGGTAACGCTCGTTGACATCGTCGTTTTCTTCGCCGTTCTGCTGGTTGGATTCGCCTATGTTTGGAAGCGTGGCGACTTAGACTGGGTGCGCGCTGTCAGCGAGGAACGTGCGCGCCGGCTTCCGGAATCTCCGCCGGAGAGCGTTGCTGAGGAACCCGCGCTGTCGGCGTAACAAATCATCTTTGGCAAAGCTGTTCTTTGCCGCGAATGCTATTGGTGGAGCGCAATGAGCGGATCGAATCTAGTTGAGCGTCTATCGCAGCAGTTTGGCGAAAAGATCACCGGCTCGAATCTCGAAGCGATTGATCCTTGGATCGAAGTCACTCCCCAAGGGATCGTCGAAGTCACCCGGTATTTGCGCGATGATCCGGACTTACAGCTCAATCTGCTGAACTGCATTACCGGCGTGGACTATTTCATCGCTGACGAAAAGAAAGCCAAGAAGGCTGGTTGGGATCCGCATACAGAGGTTGTCTATCACCTGTCCAGCACCAAGAACAAGCACACGTTGGTTCTGAAGGTGATGCTGCCACGCTGGAAAGACGGTGTCGAGGGCGAGTTGCCTGAAGTGCCTTCCATCGCGGGTGTCTTTAGCACCGCTAATTGGCATGAACGCGAGGTATTCGACCTCTCGGGTGTGATGTTTACAGGGCACCCGGACCTGCGTCGGATTCTGTGTCCGGAAGATTGGATCGGGCATCCACTGAGGAAAGACTACGAAATGCCGCTTGAATACCACGGGATCCGTGGCCGCTGATGTCATTTGTCATTGGTCACTGGCCAAGGACTTAAGGACAAATGACCAAGGACTAAACGAATGGCTACTCAACTCGACGATCCACGCATCATTGAATTCGACGTCCGCACCGACGAGATGCTCGTCAATATGGGCCCCCAGCATCCGAGCACGCATGGCGTGCTGCGGCTGGTATTGCGGACGGATGGCGAGATCGTGTCAGAAGTTGAACCGCACATTGGCTACCTGCATCGTTGTGCCGAGAAGATTGGTGAGAATCTGACGCCGCGGCAGTGGATTCCGTATACCGATCGCATGGACTACTTGGCCGGGATGAACATGAATCTCGGCTGGGCCCTCGCCGTCGAGAAGCTGGTCGATCACGAGCTATCCGAGAAGGCGAAGCATCTTCGGGTGATCCTTGCAGAGATGGGCCGAATCGCTAGTCATCTCGTAGGTATGGGCGCGTACGGGCTCGATCTGGGAACGTTCAGTCCGTTTCTATACGCCTTCCGCGAGCGAGAGAAGATCCTCGATCTGTTTGAGGAGGCGTGCGGTGCGCGACTGACGTACAGCTATCTGACTCCCGGAGGTGCCACCGCCGACCTACCGAATGGCTGGCTGCAAAAGTGCGAGGCCTTTCTCGAACAATTCGAGCCCATCATCCAAGAGTACCACGCTCTGCTGACGACTAACGCGATCTTCGTCAAGCGAACGGCCAGCATCGGTGTAATGTCGCCTGAGATGGCTGTCGATTTCGGCTGCACAGGCCCGGTTCTCCGCGGAAGCGGCGTTGATTATGACCTGCGGCGTGACGGCGAAGAGCGTTATACGGAAATGTACGATGGCTATGCCTTTGAGGTGATCGTACAGAAAGACGGCCATTACCCGCGCGACCACGATTACCCTGCAGTGCCGAAAGAAGCGGTGCTCGGCGATTGCTGGCATCGGTTCTACGTCCGGATGCTCGAAGTTGTCCAAGCGATTGACATCGTCCGGCAGGCAATCGACCGGTATAGCACGGCCAGCGGCGACTATGGGGTTCCGATCAAGCTGACACAGAAGCTGCCCAAAGGTGAAGCGTACCTCGAAACGGAATCTCCCCGAGGCCAAATGGGTTTCTATCTCATTAGTCATGGCGACTCGATTCCATGGCGTGTGCGGGCTCGAAGTAGTTCATTCTGCAATCTGTCGGTGACGTCGGATTTGTGTCGCGGATGCCTGATTGCAGACGTCCCGGCGATCGTCGGTTCACTCGACCTTGTCATGGGCGAAATCGACCGATAAGCACGCACGCATCGCCCAGCCTGCCTAGCTCCCGAATCGCGGCTCTGTGGGCTTAACCAAGCGGTTCATCGCCCGCGATTTTGTCCATCCGGGGGCTTGTCGGTTCCCAATACTTTGTGCCATATTTCACGATCTTCGTAACGAATAATTGACGCTTTCCACCTGCTCGCGGGTGGTGGCAGAGAACATAAACTCCCGCGCCGGTTTGATGGCCGGCGTGAGGTGATCAGGGATTGTCACCAACTGTGGCTGATTTCTTCCACAACTCTTTCCGCTTGCCAGAGTCGCTCGCTTACCTCACAGCGGCTGTGATTCACTGCGTGTTGATCATTCTCGTCGTGGCGGTCGGAGCGTTGCTCTTCATCTGGCTGGAGCGGAAGGTTTCCGGGCGCATTCAAGATCGCCTGGGACCGACTCGGGTGGGTGGTGCCTTCGGTTGGCTGCAAACGTTAGCCGACGGCATCAAGCTGATCGCGAAAGAAGACATCACACCCAAGGACGCCGATTGGCTCCTCTTCAAGCTCGCCCCATACATTGGCTTCGCCGCTAGCTATTGCGCCTACATTGCTCTGCCGTTTGCGGACGGCTGGGCCGCGCGGCACATGAATACAGCCGTCTTCTTCATTCTGGCAGTGCTTGGCATTGAAGTCTTCAGTCCAATCTTGGCTGGTTACGCTTCGGGTTCGAAGTGGTCACTGTTCGGTGCGATTCGTGAAGCGGCTCAAGTCGTGAGCTACGAAGTTCCGCTTGGCATGTGCGTCGTCGTTCCGGTCTTCCTGTGTGGCACGATGAACCTGGTTACGATCGGCAACATGCAAGCGGGTTTGTTCACCAATTGGCTGGTGTTCAACGATCCGTTCACGTTTGTGATCGCGGTCGTGTACTTCACCTGCGCGACTGCCAGTGTGAATCGCGCGCCGTTTGACTTGGCTGAAGCCGAGAGCGAACTCGTCGCTGGTTTCCACACGGAATACTCCGGTTTGCGATGGAGCTTCTTCTTCATGGCCGAGTACGGATCGATGTTCCTGGTCAGTGGTCTAGCCGCGATCTTGTTCTTTGGTGGTTGGCATGGGCCGATTCCGATTGGTGAGATACTTGGTGACTTTCTGGCCTACGTGGTCACACCGCTTGTTGGGATTGTTGCGTGGCTGTTGAGTTTCGTGTTTAAGAACGTGCACACCGCCGATCATGTGGCGGTTGCTGGCCACATTGCCAACTCGCTTGGTTGCCTAAACTTCCTTCTCAAGGGACTGATTGGCGTCACTGTGATGATGTGGGTGCGGTGGACGCTGCCCCGCTTGCGTATCGATCAAGTGATGACGACGTGCTTGAAGTACTGCGTTCCAATCGCGGCAATCTGCTTTCTCGGTGCGCTCGGCTGGCGCGTTGCTGATTGGACGACAGGTGCTGACATTCCTCTTGTCGGGATTCACTATGGCAAGGGTGGTCGCGGCATGGTTCGCGAATCGTGGGTTGAGCAAACACAGTCGGCGAAAGTTGCCGAAAACGACGTTCCCGACGCGCCGATCACAGATCCCAACGCATCCGACGGCCCCACGGGTAGCGTCGAGCAATCACCAGACGAGCTGTTGACGATGAAAGGCGGTGACCAATGATGTTGCTCGCTGCTGAAGTCGCCCCGTCCTTCTGGCATGGCTTCTTCTTCGTTTTCTTTGCTCTGCTGACGTGTGGGTTTGCACTGGGCGTGCTCTTCTCGAATAACATCGTTCGTATGGCGTTCTATCTGGTGCTCTCGCTGGGAGCGTCGGCAGGGCTGTTCTTCCTGGCCGGTGCCGAGTTTGTCGGCGCGATGCAGTTGATGATCTATGTCGGCGGGACGCTTGTATTGCTCATCTTCGGAGTGATGCTCACCGCACAAAGTCGTTTCATCTCGATGAAGACCCCTAGCGGCGAGTGGGTACTCGGTGTCGCCGTCGGCGGGTGCCTATTGCTCTTGCTGCTCAGCGTCGCCTTTCAAGTTAAGGACTGGCGGACACCGCGCGGTAAGGGGGGGCTTTCTCTTGAGGACTCAAAGACCTCGTCGCAGATCGGCATGGCTTTCACAGGCGTTCGCGTTGACAAGTTGGACCAAAAGAACGAGCAATTGGCGGGCGGTATGTCCGGGTATCTTTTGCCGTTTGTCATCGTGTCCGTTCACTTGCTGGTCGTGCTGGTTGGAGCCGCCTACATGGCGAGAACAAAGCGACGTGCAACAGCGACGGGGGCCGTCGGATGATCGCACTCGTTTCCGTCTCCGTTTCGCATTATCTGGTCGTTGGTGCCATCTTGTTCGTCACCGGCGTTATCTGCATGGCGACGAAGCGAAACTCGCTCGGTGTCTTGATGGGCGTTGAGCTAGTCCTCAACGGCGCGAATCTAAACTTCATTGCCTTCGGCAGCAGCTACCTTCGCGCCAATTCACTCGGGCTGGATGGCCAGCTCATGTCGTTGTTCGTCATCGTGTTGGCTGCGGCCGAGGCGGCGGTTGCGTTAGCGATTGCATTGAACTTCTACAACAATCACTCCACGATCGACGTGGATCAAGCTAGCGATCTCAAAGGCTGATGGACGCTGCGAACCTCATTCCGACATTGCTAGGCACGGCGGTTATCTTGCCGCTGGTGTCCTTCTTTGTGATCCTGCGATACGGACCAAAGATGGGCAAGGCCGGCGAGTACGCAGCCTATGTCGCGACCGGCGCGATCGGTTCGGCGGCAGTCCTCTCGTTCTTTTCGCTGGTCGTCTGGCTCACGCAGCACATGCCGGAAGCTGGACATGCGGCCGCACAATCGAACGAGCCTCGCACCGCCTTCGTCAATTCGGATGGTACGGTGCCGGTGGCCTTGCTATCGGAAGCGGGAGAAGATCATGCGTCGCAGGGGCATGCGAGCGACGCGCCGCACTATACGGGTGAGTTCAATCTGCCTGCCCTCGGTCCATGGGTTCTCGGTCAATTCGGCGACTTGCGGCTGAGTATCAGCTACTACATCGATGCGCTGACGGTGACCATGTTCTGCATGGTCTCGTTCATCGCGACGTTGATTCACATCTATGCGATGGGGTACATGCACGAAGAGCTGCATGATGTCACCGATCACGAAGTAACGATGAGCGACGGCGAGCATCTGCATCGCCCCGGCCGCTACCCTCGCTTCTTTCAGTACCTATCGCTGTTCTGCTTCAGCATGCTCGGCCTCGTCGTTGCCGGTAACATTGCGATGGTCTTCGTCTTCTGGGAGCTAGTGGGCATTTGCTCCTACTTCCTGATTGGCTTCTACGTCGAGCGGCACAGTGCGACCGCCGCCGCTAACAAGGCGTTCATCGTGAACCGTGTTGGCGACTTCGGTATGATCATTGGCCTGCTCGCCCTCTGGTCTGGCCTGGGAACGTTCTCGTTCGGTGACATCGAATACAAACACAACGGCGAAGAACGCCATATGGATGGCATCTTCACGCTGGTCGCGGACGCTCAGGAAGACCATCACGGGCATCGCACGATGCAAGCACCCGAAGGAATGGTGCGGCTTGCGGCCGCCGACGAGATTGCTGATCTGGTCGAAGCGAATCAGCAGCCAGTCGATGAGATCGGCAATTCGGGTTTCGACGTGGTTGCTGCGGTCGAAAGCGGCATCGATGACGAGACTGTTAAGACTTGGCGCGAAAGCGGGCTCGGCTATGGGCTGCTGGTCGTTGCCGGGTTGGGAATCTTCTGCGGTTGCGTTGGGAAGAGTGCTCAGTTTCCGCTTCATGTCTGGTTGCCCGACGCGATGGAAGGCCCGACACCTGTCTCCGCGCTGGTGCATTCAGCAACGATGGTCGCGGCTGGCGTTTATCTGGTGGGCCGCTTCTTCCCGGTGTTCACACCCGAAGTCTTGCTGGTCATCGCTGTCGTCGGCGTAATAACGCTCTTCATGGCAGCCACGATCGCGATCACAGCCACTGACATTAAACGCGTTCTGGCATATTCAACCGTCAGTCAGCTCGGATACATGATGATGGCGTTGGGAGTCGGCGGCTGGGTCGCGGGCTTGATGCACCTGATCACGCACGCATTCTTCAAGAGCTTGCTCTTCATGGGCTCCGGTTCGGTGATCCACGCAGTTCACACGAACGAGATGCCGGAAATGGGCGGCTTGCGAAAGAAGATGCCTGTCACGGCCTACACCATGTTGGTCGGTTGCTTAGCAATCGCCGGTGCCGGCGTTCCTTTCATGATGATACTTTTCGGACACTTCCCCGAAGGGCTCGGCTTCAGCGGCTTCTACTCCAAGGATCGCATCCTAGAGCAAGCCTTTTCATTCATGCAGAGCAACGACCATGCCTTCGCCGGGATCTTTTTCCTGGCTGCGGCAGGTGGTGCGGCAATTACCGCTTTCTACATGTTCCGGATGTGGTATCTCACCTTCGCGGGTGAGCCTCGCAACGAAGAGCGATACGATCACGCGCACGAGTCGCCACCAACGATGTACGCCCCGCTCGTGATCCTCGCGGTGATGGCAGTAACCGTCGCTTGGTCTCCCCTACAAGGCCTCGTTGGTGGCTTGATTGCTGCGGTCGCCTTCTTCGTTGGTCGGCAGATGTTCCGATCGAAGGCGTCAAATGATCACGGACACTCGGCCCATCATGCAGACACTTCTCATGGCGATGGGGAACATGGCCATGACGACGATCATGGTCACTCGGCCTTTCCACCTTGGATCGGCGATCTCCCTTGGGCGTTAAGCGCGGTCGTTCTCGGCGTTGCTTTGATTTGGCAGTTCGGCGGCGCGCTACAAAACGTTACGCTTGTAGGGTTGCTTGAACAGGCTCGTCCCGCAAGCACAGTAGCAACGGCGGATGGTGTTTGGCTCGATGGCTGGAAGTGGCCGAATGAGCACGTCGCTCACGAGCCCGCCAACGTCTATTCGATTGTCGTTCCTGTTTCGCTGATCGCGATCGGAACGGCCTTCACAGGATTTTTGTTGGCCACCGTGATGTACGGCCTCGGCTATCTCGATCCGGCGGAAGTGCGGAACCAGTTCAAAACGGTCTATACATTCCTGCTCAACAAGTGGTGGTTCGACGAGTTGTATGACTTCTGTCTGATTCGACCGACTCACTGGATCTCGGGAATCGTCTCCGGCATTGATCGCAACTGGATCGATCGGCTTATCGATGGTTCGGCGGCCCTCGTGCGATCGTTCTCGATCTTCTGGGCGTGGCTGGCAGACAAAATGGTCGTCGATACGATCGTCGATGCGGTCGCTGCACGTACCTACGCTCTCGGTCTTTCGCTGCGTTCCGTACAAACGGGACGGCTTCGACAATACGTGATGTTTATCGTCATCGGCGCGGTGGCGATCTTCGTCTTGATTAGTTTCTTCTGGAACCCAACCATTGCTGGCTGATAGATGTTTGATCCCTTAATCCTGCTCAGCTTGATCGTCTTCCTACCCGCCGCCGGCGCTATCGTATTGGCGATCGTGCCTTTCAAGGACGACGTGATCCGCTACATCACGTTAGCGGTCACGATTGCCGTTCTTGTCGTGTCTGTCATCGGGTTTTTCGGCATCGGCGATACGCAGTTCAACACGGCGCAAGCATCAATGCAGAGCGTCTTTAATAAGTCGTGGATTCCGTCGTTCAATATCTATTACTTCATGGGAATCGATGGCATCAGCTTGCCGCTGATCATGTTGACCGCGGTCGTGAGCGTCTTGGCGATGGGAGCGAGCTGGTCGATCAAGAAGCAAGTGAAGGGTTATTGCATTCTCTTCCTGTTGCTCGAAACAGGGATGCTGGGCGTGTTTCTCGCACTCGACTTCTTCCTGTTCTATGTCTTCTGGGAAGTCATGCTGCTGCCGATGTACTTTCTTATCGGTGTGTGGGGTGGCCCGCGTCGAGAATATGCCGCGATCAAGTTCTTTCTCTACACGCTCGTCGGTAGCGTGTTGATGTTGATCGCGATCCTGATGATCTACTTCCACAGCGACCTGCGACAAGTCGTTGCCATCTCCGACCTTGTTAATGACAGTAACGAGGCGGCAGTGACCTGGGATGAACTGCAAATCGCCGAGAAGAGCGCCGCAGTCGCCGGCATCACGATTGCGGCTGCAGACCCACAGCGACCTGACGCCGCGCTGATGCTCGTTCGGACCGGAGATGATCTCAGTACGTCTCTGCAAGTGAAATTCGTCGTCGAGCCAAGTTCCGAGACGCCTACTGAAGGCGAAGCAGCGGTCGGTGCTGCGATTGTCGGCGAGAATGGAATCGTTGTTGCACTGCCCGCGAATGCGAAAACGGCGGCAGACGCTGCTCGCGTCATCAACGAGAGCGTAGATGTGAACAGCCTGCTGCGAGCCCGCGCGGTATCGGGAGGCGGCGAGATCCAGGCGAGTGACAGCATCACTCTCCCCGCGGCTGACAAGCCTGCCCGTACTTTCAACCTGCTCGCATTGGCTGCGATCGGTCAACACACCGATTTATTTGACGCCAAGTTGCTATTCGGCTGGTCGCTGCAAGTGTGGGCGTTCGTGCTGTTGTTCATCGGCTTCGCCATCAAGGTCCCGTTGATTCCCGTTCACACTTGGTTGCCGGACGCTCACGTCGAAGCACCAACGCCGATCTCGATGATCCTGGCCGGCGTGCTGTTGAAGATGGGCGGTTATGGAATCATTCGTATCTGCTATCCGATCTGTCCGGCCGGCGGCTACGCACTGACCGGCTTCGTCTGCACGCTGGGCGTGGCAAGCATGGTCTACGGTGCCTTTGCGGCCATGGCGCAAACCGACTTTAAACGACTTGTCGCCTACAGCTCGGTCAGCCACATGGGTTACGTGGTGCTGGGCCTCGGCGTTTGGTCGGCTCGCGACTACGGCCTGTATAACTCCGACTATTGGAACATGGGGGTTCAAGGAGCCATGTTCCAGATGATCGCCCACGGTATCAGTTCAACCGGCATGTTCTTCATGGTCGGTGTGATCTATGACCGCGTACACCATCGGAATCTGAACGAGTTTGGCGGATTGTTCAGCAAGATGCCGGTCTACACGTCGCTCGCCGTTATCATTTTCTTTGCGGGGTTAGGCTTGCCAGGACTCTGTGGATTTCCGGGCGAATTCTTCGTCGTCCTTTCCGTTTTCCAATACAGCGCTCTGATAGCAGTCATCTCGGCAGCGGTCGTTATCCTGACGGCCGGTTACATCCTCTGGTCGATTCAACGCGTCTACTTGGGAGCGGAGTACAAGGGGCCACACGAAGAAGCCCTCGTGCCCGCGACTCTTCGCGAAAACGCTATCGCTACCATCATTGCCGTGTTAGCAATCCTCCTCGGCGTCCTGCCATATCACACCGTGCTACGTTACATGGACAGCACGATCACTGAACAAGTCGAAGACTTGAGCGCTTGGACAAAGCGACACGAGCTGACTCTCGCCGAGTCGGATGGCGCGGACTCACAGGACGAGGAACCTGCGCCTACGGAGCACATCGGTGGTGTTGACCCGACTGCGAATAAGCTCTCCGCCTCGCCCGGCACTGCTAGTACTTCGTCTCGACTTAGCTTTCGGGTAGGCCGTAGCGAAAGTCGCCAAGACTTTTGGTCAATACCGGGAAGAGCCGAAGCTCTTAGCGAGCTTCGCTACCCGAAAACTGAGCTGCGACGGAATACTAGGGCGAGGCCTCAAACAGAATTCATCGCTGTCAACGACGAAGCACTTTCTACTGCAGAAGCTAATCCGTGAACCTCCACGAACTCGTTAACGAACTGATCTTCGACACGAAGGACAAGAGTCTGGGCATGTTTATGCCCGAGCTGTGTCTGTGTGCGACGATCGTCCTGCTACTGTTGATTCGCCTGTTTAAGGCGGGGCAGCAGGTCGATCTCTTTTGGGTCGTGCTGGCGGGCACAGGAGCTGCAGTGCTTTGTGCGTCACCATGGACTCATCTGGGCAGTGCTCCGGCGGTCCCCGTCGTCCGGACAGAGATCTTCACGGGGATGCTCGTCTACGATCCGTTCACCGTCTTTATGCGAGCCATTCTGATTGGCTTTGCATTTCTGTTCGCGATCTTCACCAAGCTCTCCGGCATTCCTGATCGTGAGGACGGAGCCGACATCTATACGCTCGTTCTCGGCTCGACGCTCGGCATGTGCTTAATGGCTTCCGCCAACCATCTTTTGATGGTGTTCATGGCAGTCGAAATGGCCAGCGTTCCGTCGTACGCTCTGGCTGGGATGCTGAAAGGACGACGGGTCGGCAGTGAGGCGGCTCTGAAGTACTCCGTCTACGGAGCCGGTGCTGCGGGAGTGATGTTGTACGGTATTAGCTTGGTGGCGGGCCTGCTGAACACAGTCCACATGCCGACGATGGCTGCTCAACTGGCGGAACGCCTGCCAACGATGCCGTCGGGAGAAGCGATGGTGCTGGCGGTCGGCGGCTTGATGATTATGGTTGGCCTCGCGTTTAAGCTTTCGGCCGTACCATTTCACTTCTGGTGTCCCGATGTCTTCGAAGGAGCGTGTGCAGAAGTGAATGCGTTCCTCAGCATTGCTTCCAAAGCGGCCGCTTTAGCGTTATTGGTACGAGTCGCCATCGGATTCGGGGCCATTCCACCCGAGGCACGACACACACAACAAGTCGCTTCGGCCGAGATTGGTTCTCGCGGATTGTTCGCGGTCGCAGATGACGAACATCCGAAGGAAGACACAGCGAAATCCAATGGCGACGCAGCACACGGGCACTCCGAAGGCGAGGCACCTCATGCCGTCAGTGGCACGCCGAATGAAAACCTCGCCGGTTCGCGGTTCTTCATGGCCAAACTAATTGCCTTCCTCGCGGCAATTACTTGCACCTTTGGAAATCTCGCCGCCTACGGCCAGACGAATATCAAACGACTGCTCGCCTATTCGACGATCGCCCATGCTGGCTACATGATGATGGCAGTCCCCGCGATGCTGGTCATGGCAGGTGACGCCCCCCTTCGAGCGCAAGCGGCTGTTAGCGCGCTGGCGATCTACATCGGCATCTATTTGTTCATGAACTTGGGAGTCTTCGCAATCGTCGCGTTCCTGAGAAACGCCTTGCGAACTGAAGAGATTGCTGACTACGCAGGACTCATTCGACGATGTCCCTTCACAGTGGTTTGCTTTGTGTTGATCTTGTTCAGCCTCGTCGGCTTGCCACCTTTGGCAGGCTTCATTGGCAAGTTCGCCATCTTTGCTTCGTTAGCGGAAGGCTGGACCGTCAGTGGCTACACAGCGCACTTCTTAATCGTGTTACTCGTCGTCGGCGGGATGAACACGGCGATCAGCTTGTTCTATTACCTGCGAATTGCTCGCGTGATGGTGATCGAAGACGAACCGGCCGATCGTCAGCCGTTCGTTTATCCGGAAGTTTCGCTGCAAGGCGCGTTTGTTTGTCTGTTGACGGCTCCTGCGGTGCTCTTGATTTTCGATTGGGAAACGCTCAGTCAGTGGGCGCAGGCAGCTACACAGTACCTTTTGGTGGCGGCGTAGTTTAGAGCGTGTTGAGTATGAGTTCTGCAGACACCATCAACGTGCTGAACCGGCTCGTGGGAATCCACAACCGGTCGCTGCCCGTTTACCTCACGTACGCCTCACCAGCGTGGGAACGCGGTGACGAAGCGGCTCGAGAAGTACTGGCCAACATCTCAACCGATCATACCGAGACGGTCGATCGATTGGCTGCGATGATCGTTGAAAATGGCGGAACGGTGGACAATGGTAAGTTCCCGATTTACTACACCGGATACCACGACCTGTCTTTCGATTTCTTGCTCGTCAGGATGATCTTGGAGCAGAAGCAAGATATCACCACCATCGAGCAAAGCATCACGCAGCTCGAATTGTCTCCGCTTGCCAAGGCCGCTGCACAAGAGGCATTAGGCGCTGCCAAGGGGCATCTCGAGTCCCTTGAAGAACTCAAACAAGCGTCTGCGTCGTAGACCGACGTTAGCGGTGTATCCATGCGTTTCTTCGACACGCACTGCCATTTGGACGATGAGCAGTTCGATCCCATTCGCGAGGATATTATCGCGCGGGCCGTCGAGGCTGGTGTGCGCCAGATGCTTGCTGTCGGCGTGACCGCTGAGTCCAGCCAGGCTTGTACTGAGTTAGCCGACAAATATGAGCCCGTTCTCGCAGCCGTCGGGATTCAGCCCAATTACTGTGTCGAAGCCAAGCCCGGAGACTGGGAAAGGATCGTCGAGTTATCTCAATACCCGAACGTCGCGGCGTTGGGCGAGACAGGCTTGGACCGCTACTGGGATCATTCTCCTTTCGAGTTGCAGCAGGATTACTTCGATCGGCACCTTCGCCTGTCGCAACAAACGCAACTGCCATTCGTGGTTCACTTGCGAGATTGCGAAGAAGAGATCTTGCAGATGCTGCGCGAAGCGAGGTCGCGCGGGCGGCTGACCGGCATTATGCACTCGTTCACGGGCACGGAAGCCGGTGCGGCTGAATGTGTTGAATTGGGCTTACACATCAGTTTTGCTGGCATGGTGACCTACAAGAAGTCAGAAGAGCTGCGCAACATCGCCGCGACGGTGCCCAGCGAGTGCATCTTGATCGAGACGGACGCTCCTTACTTGTCGCCGCACCCCCGGCGCGGTCACCGACCCAACGAGCCCGCGCTCGTCGTTCACACCGCCGAGTGTCTCGCGGAGGTGCGCGGCGTCACGATTCAAGAGTTTGCACAGACGACGACATTGACTGCTCAAGGTTTGTTGAGACGTCGAGGCTAGACGGGCGCGAGAACACGTATTACACTCGCGACGATTAAACCATAACTCGCAATGATGGGAGACAGACGATGGTGAAGACTGCCAGCACAATGTTATCTCTGGGAACGACCGCCCCAGACTTCTCGCTTGTCAACGTCGATGGCCAAACCGTCTCTTTGGCCAACCTGAAGGGCTCCCAGGTGTTACTGGTCGTTTTTATGTGCAACCATTGTCCATTCGTAAAACACATCGCCACCGAACTGGCTCGCCTGGCAATCGACTATCAACCGCAAGGCTTAGCGATGGTGGGCATCAATTCGAATGATGTCAGCTCTCACCCTGACGACTCACCTGAGCAGATGGTGCACGAGGCAGAACTGCAGGGTTACACCTTCGCGTATCTCTTCGACGAAACGCAGGAAGTAGCGAAGGCCTACCGAGCCGCCTGTACTCCTGACTTCTTCCTCTTCGATGGCGAACAGAAACTGGCCTATCGGGGCCAACTCGATTCCAGTCGTCCGGGCAACGATGTCCTCGTGACCGGCAAAGATCTGCGGGCCGCGATCGATGCCGTGCTTGCCGGTGAAGCCGTTCCCGCTGACCAGACGCCGAGCATCGGCTGCAACATCAAATGGGCAGCCGAAAAGGAGCCCGAGTACTTCGACCCTGCGGGCGTAAGCTAAGTCTGTTTGAATCTGAGACTTGATGCACGGCGTTTCGACGACAAGATGCTTTCAACGATAGCAGACCAACTCACTCTTCCGCCGACCTGCGCAAGCGACTAGTATTCCGCGCGACCCTTTATTGACACGCGGGGTTCGATGGATTGGGCCCTATATCGCCACGGAGGGCGACTTTAACAGCGCGCAACCCACCGCCCGACCTAAGCTTACTGTCGCAGTGATCGTGCGCGATGCAGCGGCCGCACTGCGTGAAACCCTTTCTTCGATCCAGGCGATTGCTGACGAGATCGTCGTCGCTGATACGGGCTCGGCGACAACTCCCCGGCCGTGGCCAAAGAGTTCGGCGCGAAAGTCCTTGAAACTCCGTGGCAGAACGACTTCTCGGCTGCTCGTAATTTCTGCCTCTCGCACGTAATGGGCGATTGGGTGTTGTGGCTAGATGCCGGAGAAACGCTTTCAGCTTCGGATGCCGAAACGATTCGGCAAGCCGTGAAGTACGTCGCCCAGTTCGACGTGCGTTTTCGCGATCCTTGTCGATGTTCCACCGAATGGACCGAATGCTGCCGCCGAACAGATCGCTCAAGTTCGCTTGTTCCCCAAGCACGCACAGATTCGGTTTACGGGCAAAGTTCGCGAGTCGATCGACCAGGCTTTCACTTCTCTGTCTCTGATAGTGGAGCCGCTGCAGGTCTGCATTCATCGGTCAAGCCGGGAACACGATTCAAAGGCCAAGGAAACCAAAGCACGTCGCAACATTCGCATCGCCGAGGCCGAGATCACCGAAGCGGGCGTGCAGCCGAGGCTGCTGAATTGTTTGGGAGACGCCTTTCAGACATTGAAGGATAACGACCGCTCTGTTCAGTTCTTTCGCCACGCCCTGCAGGCGAGCGAGCCTGGTTCGACCGGCATGCTCGAAGCGTACTACGGGATCATCACGTCGCTGGACGACGACCCCCGGCACGACGAACAGCAGCTCGCTGTCTGTGTGAAGGCCATTGAGGTCTTTCCGACCGACGCGCAACTGCTGTGCGCGATGGGCGGCTACTTGCAGCGCCAGGGGCAAACCGAGTTGGCCATGAAGGCGTATCACACTGCGTATCAATTCGGTCAAGTAAACCCTGGCGTGTGGCACGTTGGTTGCGTTCACGAGATTAGTCCGTCATCTACTCCACCAGCAACAAGGGACGTTTCGCGGCGATCTCGCGGAAGACGCGTTTCAGCTCCTTCTTTTGCTGCGAGACACTGCCGGCGACGTGGTAGTGAACGCCTGTGGTCGTATTGGCGATTTCGCGCATGATAGCTCGATCGGAGTTCACGCTGAAACTGATCGCAACAATCGGGATACCAGCTCGCGCACAAGCGGCCGCTTCGTCACGAACGTACTGAAATGGGGCGCGATTCAGTGGGCGATTCGCCATCCCGTCGGTCATCACAACCATCAACTTCTTCGTGCCTTGCCGAGCGTTGTTGGTTAGCTCGACTCTTCCTCGTTCCATGCCTTCGCCCATGTTCGTCCAATCGCCAGCCGAACGCCCGCACACGTCTCGGAGCAAGTCAGGCAGATCGAACGTCAAGCCTTGCGCCAGCGAGCCGTTCGTGGATATAGACCGAGAAGCCGACGCGGTCGTTGGCTCTTGACTGTTGCAGCACGGAGATAAACACGGCGACGGCGTCCTTCAAGGCTCCGATCTTGTTAGACGAGTTCATCGAGCCGGAGTAGTCCAGAACGAGCATGATGTCGCGCGGCTGATAGGTCGCAACGGCGGATGCACCCATCTTGAAACTGTCGTGCTTGAACACTTTTCCGAAGAAGTGCGGTGCGTTCGAGCGATCGGCGACGACTTTCACGGCGTTCAACGGCTCTTGGCCCTTCGCGAACGAACGATTACTTCGGTTCCAGTGACCAAACTCGACGGTCGTCGCGATGTCGCTTTTCTTGACCGTACCATTCGTTCGCGCGTTGCGTTGGACGTAATCGATCGCGGACTTCCGCGCATGCTGCCGACCACGAGGCAGTTCGCCAACGCCGGCGAGCGCGCCTGCATCGACCGCCGCTTGCATGTCGGTGCGCACTGTTAGCATGAAACCGATATCGATCGCTGCCGCCACGAGCGCGAGCATAGCAACTAACGCGACAGCCGCCAGAACAGCGATCGCTCCCTTGCGCGGACGGGTGATTCCAGAGACTTGATCAGCGCGCAGCATGAGACTCTCTCCCAAAAGCAGGCAAGAAGGTAAGTGGCAGCCGGCAAGGCGGCAGAACCCAGCGACGAACCAAGCCTTGTGAATGCAGATTAGATGCAAGAGAGCTCTTTGTCTCGCTTCACTTTACTGCTCGCTGGCAGTCCGTCGGATATGCAACCGCGTTGCGAATAGGCAACACGATGTCGTTCGGTAACTTCCGAGGCTACCGGTTCTGGAAGCGAACGGCTTGCTCGATGATGTCGATGCCGACCAATCGGCTCCAGGCCTCGATCGCTTTGGTGAACATTTGACCGGGCGCGCCGCCACCGATCGGCTGACCATCGACTGCCGACACCGGGAGCAAACACGGTGACGTGCTGCTGAGAATCACCTCGTCGGCGGACTGCAGATCCTCGACGGTCAGAGTGCGGTGGGAAAAGGACGTTTTCAGTTCCGCAGTGAGGTCTTCCAAAGTCGCTGCGCTCACACCGGGCAAGATCTTCTCGCGGGGTGGCGAGACGAAACCTTCGCCGTCGCGATAGATCACGATGTTCGCGGTCGAAGCTTCGGTGACAGTGCCTGTTTGATCGAGCAGCAAAGCTCGGGCATCCGGATCGATCCGCCGGGCTCGTTGGTCGGCCAAGTAATAGTGCATACGGCTACGGCATTTCAGCTCAAGCGGCCAGCAATCACCCGGAACTTGCCGAATGTTCGTGACCACAAGTTTCTGGCCGCTACTGTACTTTTCGGCCCAAAAACGAAACGGCACAGGAAACGTATGCATCGCGATGGTGGGCGCGTTCGAGCTGGCCGGTGCCATGGCGAGATAGGCACCAGGAGTGACGAACAGACAAAGCCCGAGATCGTCCCCGGAAGCCAGCAGGCCATGATTGTGCCCGGCCAGTTCTTCCGCGGCAGCAGCCAGTGAATCGACGTCGATGCTGAAAACACCAACGACATCCAGTGACCGGCGGAGACGTTGCAAGTGCTCGGCCAAACGGAACAGGCGGCCGTTAAAGGTTCGCAGTTGTTCGGCAATTGTGACGCCTTGGACGAACCCCGCGTCCCACACGGGAAGTGACAGTTCACTGGCGGGAAGGAGTTGCCCGTTTAGATAGGCGAGAGGTTCCATCGAGCGATCTCACGGAGGGAGTAGTGCCACCTCCAATCTAAACGCCCGACGACGATTTCCCAATCCCCGTTACCAGTCGAGAAGTACCTGGCGCGCTTCTTCCATGACACGATCTGAACGGAAGTAATTCGCTTCGGCATGCGATTTCCCAACGCTGGAGCGAACGTCGGATTGCTCGATCAAAGTAGCCAGTGACACATCGTCGTACATGCCCGTATACCCTAGGGCCGCAGGCCGCCCGTGCTTCTCAATCAGGTGATATCGCTTTAGGACCGGATCCTTTGAGTTGTACTGGATAAGCAGGTGTTCGATTTGGCTTGTTGCGAGCTCGTGGCAACCGTTCGCGTATAGCCAATTGTTGTGAAGCGCGGCTGCCATGAAGGCAACTTGCATCGATCCGCCCGGTCGCTGCAAGCCAGGAGGCAACGTGCAGCCGGCGAGTTCTCCCCCTGACAGAACGTGCAGCGCGCCCGAGGTTACGCGAGCACCATAGCTATAGCCGACGATGCTGATCGGGGAATTGTTGCCGAGGTGGCCAAGCAGCCAGGCAAAATAGTGTGCCTCGCCGCTGGTGTGTACTGCCTTGGCGCGCACATCGCGAACTTGCCCTTTGATCTTATCGCTGGGCCACGACCAAATCACAAACCGCGTCGGGCGAGCCTTGCTGCAATCGAAAAGACCGTGATAAGCATCCCAACCGCGGCGAATGGCATCGCACGCATCCACGCGATTCCCGTGCAAATAAAACAACGTAGGCTGATCCGCTGTTTGACTGTTCAGAAAATCATCCAGCGTTGAATCGATCCATTCGTCTTCGCCAATCGATCGCTTGATCCGAAGATCGACGTCCTGTTCCTGCTTGTGCAAACACTCGCATCCCAAGTGCCGCGTCGAAATGAGCCACACGTCATCGGCTCGCGTCTCCCGGCAATCAATCTCACATATCGACTGCTGCTCCGGCGAGGCTGACTCGGCCTGGGCGCTTGCCTGACCAAGTAGAACAAGCAGCGTTCCGAAGAGATACCAGGAGTTCTTTCTTTCCGCAACGCTCATGTGGTCGGAGTCGTTGGTGTGTAGCTACTAATTGCGTCAGATGTCAATCGCCAGCCAAGAGTAGCTTTTTCTGAACGTGATGCGTTGGAGAAACGCGACACGATTAGCAAAAAAAAATCGGACGTTGAATTTGCACATCACGGCGCGTGATGTAGAGTTGCGTGGCCGCAGGGTCTCCATGCGATTCAGGCCACACAATGAGAAGCTTTACGATGTCCCCTCTCGGAGAATTTACTATGAAGAGGCTCGCGATTCTGACGATCATCGTGGTGACGACGATCGCAACACCCGGCTGTTGCCGGTCGTGGTCGCTCTTCCGCTGGAACCAAGGCGACGCCTGCAATACATGTAGCAGCAGCGGCGATTTCGGCTCCTATCAATCGGGTCCGATCTACGAAGGAGGCCTCCTTCCGCCTCCGTCTAACGTGTTGCCAGGCCCAGTGTCGCAACAAAGCGGAAGCTAACGACTTTCATCACCCCTCCCCTCGGTGATGTGACCCGCTGCGGGAAGTACGCGCCATCCTGAACGCGTCTTCTCTCGGCGGGTCTTTTCGTGCGCGTGTTCTTTTCACCACCGGCCGTTCCCGTGAGTAGAATGGACTTTGGTATGTCCTTTGCATGCTAAGGCCACATCCTCTACGACAAGCACGCATCGAAGACCTCGCACCGAGGAGAGCATCCGTGAGAATCGTTACTGCCGTTGCCATCTGCGTACTCGCAATTACGTCCACCGCGCAAGCTCAGCTTGAATTGGAAAGCGAGAACGGAATCAAACTCGACAAGGAGCTGACTCAGCGATGGAAAGTGGGCATGTCCATCACGGCGGCGGCTGGGCCGTGTGGTGGGATCTACGGAACTGCGACGGTGCCAACCGACTGGCCGGAACAGCGAGTCCGCGTTGTTGAAGAAGATTTCTCGTCAGAAGTCAGCAACGTCAAATATCGGACGCTGGACAACGGTGTGAAGCAAATGCTGGTCTCGATCGCTCGACTGGAAGCGGGAAGAGAAGCTCATGCGTTCGTGACGTTTGAAGTCACGAAGAGTTCGATCCTGGCCCCGGATGATCCAACGCAGTTCAAGATACCTAAACGTGTCCCTCGCGACATCGGCAAGTTCATGGCTCCGAGCCCGTTTATCGAGAGCCGGCATCCCAAGATCAAATCGCTCGCCCGCGACCTCGTCAAAGACAAGGAAAACGCGTGGGAGAAGGTCGAGTCGATGTATGATTGGGTTCGCGAGAACGTCGAGTATGTCAACGGACCGCTCAAGGGTGCGATGGCGGCTTTGAAAGACAGGAACGGCGACTGCGAAGAACTTACTTCGCTATTCATTGCTGTCTGCCGAGCGAATCGCATCCCGGCTCGGACGGTTTGGATCCCTGGACATTGCTATCCCGAGTTCTACTTGCACGACAAAGACGGCACCGGGCACTGGATCCCGTGCCAAGCGGCCGGCACGCGTGACTTTGGCAGCATGCCCGATCATCGCCCGATTCTCCAGAAGGGCGACAACTACCGCGTGCCCGAGAAGCGAAAACCTCAGCGTTACGTGGCGGAGTTTCTCAAGATCGATTCCGCCGGCGGCAAGCCACAGGTCAAGTTCGTGCGAGAGTTAGCTGGCGGTTAGTTGGTTGGAGTCCCGCCTTTAGGCGGCTAGTCCCGAAGTCTGAACGAACCGCCTAAAGATGGGACTCCAGCGACTAATCACCAACTCCAATATCGTTGTCATACTCTTCCAAGATTAACTGGTTCTCAGCGCGCTCATGCTGTTGGAAGCGGTCGTCAAAGGCCCGAAACTGCCTGGCCGATTCCAAGATCAACCGGCCATTGTTCGAGGCGAGTAAGAGCTGCTCGGCGAACTCGGTCAGCGCTACCGCCGACAAGTAAAGATCGCGATGCTCGGCGCGCAGTCGTTCCGCTTGCTCACAAAGCCGCGGAGCGACTTCGACCGGATCGTCAAAGTAGCCGTAGGCCTCTTCGAGCGCGAAGTGCAACGCCAGTTGATCGCGAAGCTGTTCGATCAAGCCGAAGAACCGGCGCGGTGCGGCATAGATCATGGCTGGCTCGTGCGACATCCGTCTGGCATTGGAGAGCAGTCGCCAGAGATCTTGGTTAACGTCCTTGATCTCCTGCAGAAAGGCCGCATTGACCGTAACCGTTCCGGTCATCGTTACAGTGGCCATCGTATCCTCCTTTCGTCCGCCGTCGGCAAGTCGATCCGATCAGCGGGACCCGACTGACTGTTTGCCATCCTTGCCGCTCACGAAATGATTCATCATTCCGGACAGGAGGAAGAGTGAACCCGCCATGCAAGTGAAGCCTTGTCATGATGAGGACGTTGGCGAATCGACTCAATCGCCCTCAGGCTAAGACATCACTATGAGCGAGTCAAGCTTTTTCGCTCCAGATGCAAAAGGATCGCGACAACTGCGTGCTGGCGGACACCCCGAAAAACGCCCGCTACCCCGTTAATATCACCAGGATGCGCCAGATGTACGGGCACACCGGGACAAAAGATGCATCCGATCTGTCACGCTATCAAGCGTTGAATCACCTTGCCACCTTGATCGGTCAGCCGCACTTGCAGCCCTTTGAACCGGTGTGTAAAGCGTAGGTGGTCGAAGCCGAAGAGCTTTAACGTCGTGGCATGGAAGTCGTTGACGTGGACAGGATCTTTCACGGGAGCCCAGCCGATCTCGTCCGTCTCGCCATACGCCAAGCCTCCCTTGATGCCGCCACCGGCCATGAAAACACTGTAGCCAAACGGGTGATGATCGCGCCCGACGGCGTCGTTCTTTCGGCCGGCACGATTCTCCCAAAGTGGAGTGCGTCCGAATTCACCGGCGAAAATCAGCAGCGTTGAATCGAGCAACCCGCGCTGTTTCAGATCCTTGATCAGCGCCGCGATCGGCTGATCCGCCATGCCAGTGTTGTAGCCAAGCTCTTGATCGATGTTGCTGTGATGATCCCAGGAGGCGTGTACCAGAGTTACAAACCGAACACCTCGCTCGATCAATCGTCGCGCGAGCAAACAGTTTGTGGCAAACTGCCGGTAAACATTTGGCCCGCCGCCACGGAAGTTGTGCTTCTCCGGTTCCTTGCGAGTGACTCCATAGGAATCGAGTGTCGCCTGTGTCTCGCCGCTGAGGTCAATCAGTTCGGGCGCGGCGGCTTGCATGCGAAAAGCGAGTTCATACGACGAGATACGGCTGGCGATCTCGGGATCTTGAAGCGCCTCGTAACGCTGCTTGTTTAGCGCCGTCAGCGTATCGAGTGCGCGTGCCTGGACGTCGCGCGAGATGCCGGCGGGATTGTTCAGGTTCAGAACCGGTTCACCTTGACTGCGGAACACGACTCCTTCGTAAGTCGATGGCAAGAAACCACTCGACCAATTCGAGACGCCACCGCTGCTGCCACGTCCCGCAGACATAACGACGTAACCGGGCAAATCACTCGATTCGCTTCCCAACCCATAGTTCAACCACGACCCCATGCTCGGTCGGCCAAAACGAGGGACGCCGCTGGTGAGCATCAGTTGAGCCGGATGATGGTTGAACGCGTCGGTGTGCATGGAACGCACGAGGCAGATGTCGTCAGCACACGTTCCCAAATGCGGCAGGAAATCCGACAACTCCATCCCACATTCGCCGTGCTTACTGAACTCGCGGGCACTCCCGGCAAGCACAGCCGTCTCCTTCTTCACGAACGCGAAACGAACATTCTCGACCAGCGAAGCCGGAGGCTTCTCGCCGTGCAGCTCGCGAAGTTTCGGTTTTGGGTCGAACAAATCGACGTGGCTGGGCGCGCCGGCCGGCAGAATGAAGATGCACTGCTTGGCCGTGGCTGGCAAAGGCGGCTGCTTCGGAGCGAGGGGATTCGCCTCGACATCCGCCGCCTCCAACACGCCATCTTGCTGAAGCAGCAACGCTAACGCCGCCGCCCCGAGGCCGGAAGCGCTCGAGGTGAAGAAATCTCTTCGTGTTTGTTGCCAATTCGAATTCATGGCATTTACTCTCGGGTAATGAATTCATCTAAGTTCAACAGCGCACGGCCAACGACAATCCAAGCAGCAAGTTGTTCCAGGCTGGCACCGGCCGACGGCTTCTGCTTGCCAACGATCTTCGCCACGGCTTCTTCGTTCGCCTCCGCCCAATCGAGTTGCGCTCGATAAAGTTCGACAACAGCCGCCAATTCCTCTTCGCTCGGGCGACGAGCGAGGGATAATTCAAACGCATACCGACCTTGATCAGCAACTGTCTGCTCTGCGTCCGCGGACAACGGCACGGAATTCAACACACGCCACCCGAATGATTGAGCACACTCAAAGAAAGCCGGATCGTTCCACAAAGTCAGCGCTTGCAAGGGTGTATTGCTGAGAGTTCTTTGAGTACAACATTCCGTCGAGTCGGGTGAATCGAAAGTGATCAGCATCGGATACGGCGACGTCCGCTGGAAGAAGGTGTAGAGACCGCGTCGATAGGCGTCGCCACCTTTGCTCACTTGCCACTTGGCGCTATTAGCATAGGTGAGTGCCGAATACTCAGCCGGCTGTGGCGGGCGAACGCTCGGCCCTCCCAGACGTGTGTCCAAAAGACCGCTGGCGGCTAACGAGAGATCACGAATCAGTTCGGCCTCAACGCGCCTTCGTTGTTGCCGAGCCAACAACACGTTCTGTGGATCTGCTTCTGCCAAATCAGGTCGGTACGCAGCCGATTGCCGATACGTCCGCGACGTTACGATCAGCCGCTGGATCCGCTTGACGCTCCAATCCTGTTGGCGGAACTCCGTGGCCAGCCAATCGAGCAGTTCGGGATGGGAGGGAAGCTCGCCCTGAGTTCCGAAATCGTCAACGGTTTCGACGATCCCGCGTCCGAAGAATCGTTGCCAGATTCGGTTGACGGTCACTCGCGCCATCAACGGGTTGTCTTCAGCGAACAGCCACTTCGCGAAGTCCAACCGATCCGCTTGCTCGCTTCGCGGCGCGAGGTCGTGGAAAACCGTGGGGGTCCGTGGCGAAACGGAATCACCCTTGGCGAGAAAGTCGCCGCGAATATGAATGTTCGTTTGTCGCACTTCCGCCCGTTGCGACACTGTTTGTGCCTTAACGCCGGACGTTTTGGGAGCCTTCTTCGCATGATCCGAGACGATCTTGTTCAGCTTGGCCAACTCAGGATCAACGGTCCTGAAATAATCAGTGACCTGTTTGGCTTGTTCGGCTGTGCGTTTATCAGCCGCAACCGCCAACGCATCGCCGACAATCGCCGGCAGTCCTTCCAGCGTGGCAGGTAGCTTTCCGGATGTGAACGACAATCGGAAGCGACCGATGTTATGTGTCTCGCCTTCGTAATTCTGATCGAGGATGAATGTCAGCTTCGTCCCGCCGTCGAAGTGAACTGGTTCCTTCAACTCAAAGACGGCAACGTGTCGCTTGCCGATCTCCGGGTTAACGGCCCAGCCGTCCGCTGAATCTTCGTTGATTGCCTTGGCGACGTCCCAGTCCTTCTGAGAGAAGTCAGCCTTCGCCGCCGCCAGTGCGATCTCCTTCGGGGCGTCTTGCCCAGTTGCAGATGTGGCCTGAAGTCGGAAAGTCGTTAACACAAAGTTACCATTGTTCGCGCGGCCAGGGCCTTTCTTCGTCAGGCTGTCGTCCGGAAGAACCTCCAGCCTAACGGCCGTCACAGGCTGCATCACGGTCGTCGCAATCGTATAGATATCCGCAACCGTGTTCGTTTTCTTGGCCAGCAGCGATCGATCCTTCTGCGTCTCCAACGTGGCACCGTGTTTCGAAATGGCGGACTTGTATTCGACGTCTCGCCAAACAACTGACGTATCGAGTGCCGTCTTCTCCCACACCTGCTGGGCCGCCGCGAGCTTTGCTTTCTCGTAAGCTGTGACAACGTCTTGCAGCTTGCCATGCTCAGCGTCGAACGCCTGCTTCGCAAGCAGGAATCGTTCTTGATCGGCAGGGAGCGGCGCGTCGATATCGGCCTCGTCAATGCTGTTGAAGAAAGCGTATAGCTGGTAGTACTCGCGTTGCGTGAGCGGATCGTACTTGTGCCTATGACACTGAGCACAGCCGACGGTCAATCCTAGCCAAATCGTGCCGACCGTATTCGTTCGATCGACGGTCTTCTTCACGCGGTCTTCTTCTTGATCCGTGCCACCTTCGGTGTTGTGTAACGTGTTGCGGTGGAAGCCGGTCGCGACGCGCTGCTCGGTTGCGACGTCAGCCAACAAATCGCCGGCAAGCTGTTGAATGCTGAACTGATCGTAGGGAATGTCAGCATTAATCGCATCGATCACCCAGTTGCGATAACGCCAAGCATGTGGCCTCGCCCGATCTTTCTCGTAGCCGTCGCTGTCAGCATATCTCGCCAGATCGAGCCACTGACGCCCGCGGCGCTCTCCGTAGTGCGGTGATGCGAAAACGCGTTCAACCATCCGCTCGTACGCGTCTGGCGATTCATCACTCAGAAAGGCGTTCAGCTCTTCCGGTGTTGGAGGCAGCCCGATCAAGTCGAGATAGACTCGACGGATCAGTGTCGAACGCGGGGCTTCCGGCGAGGGAGCGATCTTCGCCTTCTCCAGTCGCGCGAGAATATACGCATCGATCGCGTTCACCATCCAAGCCGCATCGCCAACACTCGGGAGCCTGGGACGAGTGATAGGCTGAAAAGACCAGTGCGAACTCTGACTCGCATCATCGACGCCATCGGGCCACTTCGCACCTTGATCGATCCAAGCCCGCAAGATACTGATCTGCTCAGGCGTCAACGGCGTCCCTTCGCCTTCGGGCGGCATGATTCCAGCATCTTCGTCGAGCCCGGCAACCATCATCACGATTCGGCTCTCAGCGCTCTTGCCCGGCAAGATCACTTTGCCACCATCGCCTCCTTCGAACGCTCGCGAGCGGATATCGAGCCGCAAGCCGGCTTCTTGCTCCTCAGCACCGTGGCAAGAATAGCATGTCTTCCGAAGAATCGGCTGCACATTTTGGACGAAGTCGATCTCGCTATCTGCAGCCGCCGGAAGTTTCGTGGTGTCGGCCGCGTACAGTGTAGTCGGCGCGGAAACGATGACGAGCAGAACGATGAATGCAACCAACCGCATAAAGCACTCTCAGGTCGCTGAAACCAGGAAAGATCGACGGCCGAAGCCATGTCAGCCGAGGCGTGATAATACTATTTAACCAAAGGGTTTACGGCGGGTCAAACACCAAAGTCATTTCCACGTAGCCCCGACACTCCGTGGCTGTGATTTCTTGATTTAGAGTGCGATGACTTGTCATCGCTGTGGCTTTCGATGCGTTTATCCGACGAAATCACTCCAATTTGAAATGGAAAGCGGCGACAAGTCGCCGCACTCCAAATGAGCTCACAGTCTTGACGTGTTGCGAGTTCGCGATTCACGCCAGTTCGACTTCGCGATCCATCGCCTCGGCTCGGCTTGACCATCGATGCCGCTCCATGATGCGCGATCGCGCCTCATCGTTGCTCCAGCACGTGCCCGTTTGCGACAAGCGTTGAAACAGCTCACACAGTCGATCCGCTATTCCAGTCGCTGTCCCGTCGTGAAAGAAGTCGCTGTGGTCGCCAAGCACCTCCGGATAGGCGAGTGCTCGTGGGACGAGCGGGAAGCAGCCGGAGGTGACCGCTTCGAGCACGCCGATGCCGAAGAATTCGTGCTTCGCCGTCGAAACGACAACGTCGGAGTTGGCAAGGACGGCTTGATACTCTTCGCGGCTGGTGGCGTAGCCCCAGTGATCGATCTGCTGGGCGAATTCAAGCCTCGCATCCTCGAACACAGCAGGTACATCGCCGAATGACTCGCCGAGTACGTTGAGTCGAAAGTGTTCACCGCGGTCTTTCAACTCGCGAAGAGCAGCAAAGAACGTGTCGGGGTCTTTGTCGTGTTCCCAACGCGAGACCCAGACGATGCGAATCGGGATGGAGGGATCGCGGAGGCGAAGACCCTCTCCCGGAAGGAGAGGGAGCCCTGGCGGTTGAACGGATGACTTGCCACGAATCGCGTCGGCAGCATCGAGGAGTTGGTAATCCGGCATCCGACGCATCCATTCATCGACTGCTGTCAGAAACTCGTCGCGATGAAACGCCGAGTTGAACCAAACCTGATCCGCGGCAAGGCCAGTCGTGATGTTGCTGAAAGCAAAGTGCAGATCCCGCTCGCGGTCTTCACGATTCGGATAGGTGAGTTGATTTTCGTGGAAGTAAACGATGCGAGGTAGATCACGAACCGCGGGCGGACAGAGTCCCAGAAACTCGGCAAGATTGAGCATGTCCGTGCAGAACAAAACATCCCACTCGCATGGCGCGACGCCCACATCCTCGTTTAACCGCAAGCCGGAGGCGTGCGCTTGTGGCGTCCTCGGGGAAGCGCACGCCTCCGGCTTGCGGTTAAACAAGCGCTCGCGCAGCTCCCGCGAGAACGTCACCGGCGCGTGCCGCATCCGCCATTTCCATTTGTAGGGCGGCAGCGTCAAAACGTCGAAATGATGTTGGCTGTGCTCAATCCAACCACCGAGGAACGCGCGGTGGCTGCCACCGTGATGCGGATTCAAAGCGAGGATGCGGAGAGAACGACTCACTCTTGCAGCGCCCGTTCACCGGCTTCGAGAGTCTCGATGATGCGATCGACGTCGTAAACACAGCCGCCCCACGCACCACCTCCAACGCGCTGCAACGTCGCCCATAAACGTGTGTCGGATGGAAGATCTTTGTCAGGCCGGATGTCTTCGTGCATCGAGCGGCGGGCGAGCACCGCGGCACCCTCATCGGGAGTGAAAGTGCGTTCGCCGTCGCCAACGAAATCGACACTTCCGTCGAGCTTGTTCCGATCGACTGTAATGCGAATCGTGTCGCCGTCGCGCAGCTTGCCGATCGGCCCGCCCGCCAGCGCTTCGGGGCCGACGTGACCGATGCACGCTCCTGTACTTACGCCAGAGAAGCGGGCATCCGTGACAACGGCGACTTCGCGTCCCCATTTCAAGAACTTCAAGGCCGACGTGATCTGATACGTCTCTTCCATGCCAGACCCCAGCGGGCCTCGGCTGGCAAGCACCAAAATGTCACCCGGCTTGAGCGGATTGTCGGACTGACCTTTGATGGCGGCGATGGCATCACGCTCGCTGGCAAAGACCCGCGCGGGGCCGGTCTTTCGATAAACGCCGCCAGCATCGACAACTGCCGGATCGATCGATGTTGCTTTGATGACGGAGCCTTCCGGGCAGAGATTACCTTTGGGAAAGCAAACGGTGCTTGTCAGGCCACGCTCGCGGGCAACGTCCGGAGCCATGATCACGTCATCGGGGTCAACCCCGTCTCGCTCGCGAAGCGACTCTCGCATCTTCTGCCTACGCTCGGACTTCTCCCACCATTCCAATACTTCGCCGAGCGGCTGACCGCTGACGTTCAGCACATCAAGATCGAGCAAATTCATCGCCCGCAGATGTAGCATCACTTCGGGAACACCGCCGGCCAGGAAGACTCGCACGGTTGGGTGATTCGTCGGACCGTTGGGCAAGACATCGACGAAACGTGGCACGCTGCGATTGACTGCGTTCCAATCATCGACGCTCGGGCGAGCGATTCCGGCAGCGTAGGCGACCGCGGGGATGTGAAGCAACAGGTTCGTTGAACCTCCAACAGCCGCGTGAACAACCATCGAGTTGCGGATCGATGCGGGGGTGATGATGTCGCTGACGGTAATTCCTTTGTCGGCAAGTTGCATCAGCGCGGTTGCACTACGTTTCGCCATGTCAAGCCAAACAGGCTGACCGCTGGGAGCAAGGGCCGAGTGGGGCAATGATAAGCCGAGAGCTTCGCCGATCACTTGCGAAGTAGCTGCCGTGCCGAGGAACTGGCAACCGCCTCCGGCCGTCCCACACGCGGCACAGCCCGCGATGGACGCTTCATCGAGCGTGATCTCGCCGTGCGCGTAACGTGCTCCGATCGATTGTACTTTTCCGGCGTCTTCACCTTTGGTCGGAGGCAGCGTTACTCCGCCCGGCACGAGCACGCTCGGGAGGTCATGCATCGCAGCCAGCGCGATCATCATCGCGGGAAGTCCTTTGTCACAGGTCGCGACGCCAAGCACTCCGCGCCGCGTCGGCAATGAACGAATCAACCGCCTCAGCACGATCGCGGCATCGTTGCGGTAAGGCAGACTGTCGAACATCCCGGTCGTGCCTTGCGTACGCCCGTCGCAGGGATCGCTGCAAAACGCAGCGAACGGCACACCGCCAGCGGCTTTGATTTCGTGAGCCGCGGCTTGGACAAGCAGTCCGACTTCCCAATGTCCCGTGTGGTAACCAAGCGCGATCGGGCTTCCATCAGGCGCCCGAACGCCGCCTTGTGTGCTAAGCAAAAGATACTGCGGGCCGAGCAGATCTTCGGGCTTCCACCCCATGCCGGCGGCTTGCGTCAACCCGAACAGATCACCGCTCGACCAGGTCCGCAAGATGTCGTCAGTCAGCGGCAGCTTCCCGGATGGTCCCGCGGCGTGCGTTTCGATCTCGTATATCGATGCGTCGTCGCTATCTAGTAGCGGATTCGTTTTGGTCATCAGCTTCGTTCGTTTGTTCTGGTTCGCTCGTCTTCGGGGCTTGAGTCGCGAAAAGGAACCGCGACATCATTGTCGCCAACAAAACCGGCAGTGCAATGGAGACGCCAAGCGCCAGCGGCAACCATTGGTTCTGCTCGGCGTAGTCGCCGAAGGCTGAGTAGGCGAATGCGATTCCTAGGTTGCTGAGCAATACTGCCGGCAGAAATCTTCGCCACGCGAGTTGATGCATGCCCATTAGCAATACGCTCGCTTCGGCCAACACCGGGACGCCTCGCGAAATGATAAGCACAGCGGGTCCAAAACGAGCACTTAAACCCCGCATTCGCTCAAGGTCTGCTTCGGAGGACATCCAAAGCGCGAAAGGCTTGCCCCAGCGTCTAGCGAGTGCGAAGCCGATGACAGCACCCAGTGTCATACCGGCCCAAGATGCAAGCGTGCCAATCGGCCAATCAAGCCACACGCCGCCTAGCGTGCTGATCATGCTCGACGGCGTTGGTAACAAGATGTCAGTTGCCAGCAATCCGATAATCAGAGCAGACGCTACGGGGATCGAGTAGGGCCGCTGATCCCAACGCTCGACCCACGCTTCAAAATCCGCTCCGAACAGCAGAAACGGGATGATCGGGACGAGCAGAATCAAGCTCATGACGATCATCGGACGGATGAAAGGTTTCATCGAGACGTTCGGAAAGAGTTGAGGTAGCGAAGTCTGTTCGGTCCGGCGCGGCGGTACTTTGTATGCTATGTTTGTGATGGTACCTCATCAATGGCTGATGCTTCCAGCATCGGGCACAACGTGCTGACACTCTCGTCTCACAGCACACAAAGGAGCCAACATGCTTCCCATCGGGGCAGGTGGAAGCGGTATCAACCGCCAGACGCAGCAAATTCAAAAGGCGTTCAATCGGCTTTCAGAGACGAGTAGCAAGCTCGCCACGCTGAAGAAGATCAACCGAGGCAGCGACAGTCCGGCTGGTATGATCGCATCAGAAGAGCTCAAACGAGAATTGACTGCCACCGACGCGGCATCCCGATCCGCCGAACGAAACCGTTCGTTCGTGCATGTCGCGGATAGCGGGTTGGCTCAAGCAGGCGACTTGCTGAACGAGCTTGAAGGGAACTTGGTCACGGCCGCAAACGAAGCCCTTTCGCCAGCGGAGCGTGATGCGATACAAATCGAGATCGACGCGGCCGTCGATGCGCTGGACCGGATTGGTGTCTCGACCCATTTCGCCAGCGAGCGAGTGTTTGACGGACAGTCGCGCGAAGTCCTCGTTGGACCGAATCCTAGTGATCAGGCCACGCTGAATGTGCCTGAACTTCGTAGCGGAGCGTTAGGCAGCGATCAGGGAGCGCTCGCCGATCTCCGAGGCAGTGCGATCGATGATGCCGAGACTGCAGTCAACATCGTTCAAGGTGCCCGCAGTCAAGTGCTCAACGCGCGTGCTGAGCTGGGCGCGTTCGAGCGGAATTCAATTGATGCGACGAGCAAACTCTTCGACGATGCGGCCGTGAATCTAAACGCGACCCTAAGCGCGATCACGGACACGGACGTAGCGCTCGACTCATCGAACCTGGTACGTTCGATGATTCTGACTGATACCGCCGTCGCGACGGCTCGGCTGGCGGCCGGGACGTACAAAGCTCAGGCGAGCCTACTGGACGAATTGTTCCATGTAGCTGGCTAGTGATCTCAGGTTGTAGGCTGCGTGAAACGCGGATGCCAGCAAATCGCAGCGTTGCACGCGGCCTACAGGATCTGCAATTTCAAGCGGCTTAGGGCACTAGCCGTCTCGACTAAACGATCTGCAACGAAAACGTTTCGGAGCCGACTTCTTCGGTGACGACGTTGCCGAAGAGTGTGTAGGCAGTCGAGTCGTAGATAGTGATCGGCAGCGTTTGACCGATCTGGCGGCGATTGCCTTCAAAGACAACGATGCGATCGCAGTGCGTGCGGCCAGTGAGCTGTAACACCTGGTCGTCTTCGCTGCCCTTCTTGACCGCAAGTTTGCTCGGTCCTTCGACTAGAACATCGACCGGTCGGCCCAGGAAGGCTTGATTCTCTTCTTCGCTGATGGCGCTCTGAACTGCAAGCAGGTCGTTGTTACGTCGCTGTTTCACTTCGAACGGCACGTCATCCGTCAGCCGCTCGGCGCCCTTCGTGCCCGGCCGCTCACTGTATTTGAAGATGAAGCTGTTCTTGAAACGGCATTCTTTCGTCAGTGCAACCGTCTGCTCGAAGTCCTCGTCGGTCTCGCCGCAGAATCCAACGATAAAGTCACTCGATACAGCGAAACCAGGAACGGTCTCGCGAATCCGAGCCATCATGTCACGGTAGTCGGCGACGGTATATCCTCGCTTCATGCCCTCAAGGACTGCGTCGGAACCACTTTGCAGCGGGACGTGCAAGTACGGCGAGACCTTCGGCAAATCACGCACGGCGTGCAGCAGGTCGTACGTCATATCCTTGGGATAGTTGGTGACGAACTTCAACCGTTCGATGCCGTCGATCTCGTGCAGTTCGCTCAACAACTCGGCCAGCCGCGTCGTCTTGTCACCACCAACATGCTTGTAACTGTTGACGGTCTGGCCAAGTAGCGTGATCTCTTTGCAGCCCTGACCGGCCAAGATACGAGCTTCGTCACAGATTCGCCACGGCGACCGGCCCTGTTCAGGACCACGGGTCGAAGGCACCACGCAATAGGTGCAAAACTTGTCGCAGCCAATTTGGATTCGCAGGTAGGCTTGGAACGGAGTCGGCCTCATCGTGGGGTCGCGCAGCGGATCGAACGTTTCGTGCGTGCGCTTGATTTCGTCGAGCGAGCCGTCTTTGCGTCCGAGTCCAACCGCCATCTGGCGCCGCTCGCCCTCTTCGATCTTTTGAATCAGCTCCGGGATCTGGTGCAACTGCCCTGGACCGACCACGATGTCCACATAAGGTGCTCGCTCAAAAATCAGTTTCTGATCCTTCTGTGCCATGCATCCCATCACACCGACGACTTTCTCGGGATGTTGCTTCTTCAGACGTTTGAGCTGGCCAAGCTGGCTGTACGTTTTTTCTTCGGCATGCTCGCGGACGCTGCAAGTGTTGAACAACAGCGTATCGGCTTCCTGCTGATCACGCGTTAATTCATAACCGTGCTTGCGCAGACTCGCCACGACCATCTCGCTATCGAGAACGTTCATCTGACAGCCGACTGTTTCGATGTAGAGACGTTTGGTCATCTAGAGGCTGGTCAGTCTAGGCAAGTCGAAGATTGGAATATCGAATGTTGAACAAGGAATCTCCAAATCAGAAGCAGGAGTGCGGCGCTGGAGGCTGTCTTCCTTCGACTTTCAACATTCCTTGTTCGATATTGGTTATTCACGAATGGGGTGCGCTCGCGGATTGATGAGACGCTAAGCCGCGTCGCGTTCGCGCATCCGTTTCTCAAACTGCTCGCGTTGATGTTGCTCCATCTTCCCCCGTGCTTCTCGGCGGTGCTGCTTCTTCCGCTCTTCTTGCAACCGCTCTTTTTCGAGTTCGACCTCGCGGCTCAAGTCTTCGATGATCAGATCGCGACGACGATGCATCAAGCGAACAAGCGTGATAACCGCCAAGTGACCACCAGCGGCGAGCAACACCGCATCCCAAACATCCATGCCGAACATCGCAATCCCCTTTGCTTCCATTCGCCAGGCGCAGACTACTTATCATACCACGGACCCGCCGAAAGCCGCGAGGGGGATTCGGCACACCTCGGCGGCTGGGGGTGCAGGAACAGGCTCGCGCGCGTGGAGTGCATTGGAATTTGGGTTGGTGTTTTTGGGTGTGGGTCGAGTAGATTCCTCGTTGAGTTGGGTAAAC
>PBSM01000097.1 GCA_002726245.1 Planctomycetaceae bacterium
AACATCCTTGCGGTTCTCCTGTATGAAGCTGCCTTTGGCAGCGGAACAACATTGGCGAGCATCTTTTGCTACGCCGCATTCACAGGAGAACTGTTTTACTTTCTTGCTCGCTCTTTCATAGTATCGGAGGCGTCCGCGTCGGCCGCTGCGAAGAAACGCACGCCAACGGCTTGCGGTTAAACGAGGCAGTTATTTCGGTACTATTCCTGAGCAGGTCGGGCGCAGATTACGGCTCGCCCGGGGCGAAGACGATGGATGCTTGAATCGGGAAGTTGCACGTGCAGCCAGAACTCGCTTCTGGGATCATCAGCAATCCGCCAGCCGGGATGATATTGATCCAACAGCCGGGGCGACTGACTTGCGTAATCTGCTGATTCTCGCCAGTTCGCAGATCGCAAAGCGTTGGATTGCCGGCGCGGAAGTAGACCGTGTTGGCCGAGGCCGACAGAGCACCGCAGCCGTGGCCGCCGCGAGTGAAGTTCCAGCCTTCGCGCCGCTTGCCGGTATGCAAGTCATACGCATAGGGCTGTTGATAGATCACTCCGTTGACGATCGTCGGGTGATGATCCTGCTCGCCGTGGCCTCCGTTCAGGGGCGCTCTTTGGGTCTGAGTCGCTGACCACACGTGAGCCCCTGTCGTCGCCTCGAAGCCGTGCAAGTCGTACCACAACAGACTCCGGAGGTTCTCAACTTTGTTCTTCGTACCTACAAGGACCAACTTCCCATCCGAGTAACTGAGAAAAATCTGATGCTGCAGCTCGCTCAGGTCGAAGGGCTGACGCCATACGACCGTTCCCTCGACTAGATCTAACGCAACAAGTTCAGCCTCACCCGTCAGTAAGACACTCAACTTGGATCTTCCGGTCTTGTCATTTAGTGTCTCGCGGTTGGTGCTTTCGACGAAATACATCCGGCCGCCGCCGATCGTCAGCGTCGAGTTGCTGATTGCTCCACGTTGCGCGTCGTATTTCCAGTGCAGTTTACCGGTGAAGCGATCCATCGAGAAGACGCTGTCGCTAGTAACGGCCGGCACAAAATCATAGTAAGTCTCGTCGATCTGCCGACGATTGTGCCCGTCGCGAGAAGCGTTCGGCCTTGTGGAGCTGCCGAACAATCTTTTACCGACATAGGCCACATAGCCCCAATCTCGCGGTTGCCCGCCCGGAACAGGGAAGTTCAGCGCGAACGCTCCGGTTTGAGACTCCAGTCCGTAACATCGATCTCCCGCAGCCACATACAAGTATTCACGTGATGCCGCCATGCTCCCAGCGTCACGCATCGCTGCGACGCGTCGCGAGTTCGGCACTTCGGAGTTCCAGAGGATGGTGCCGTTATAAGCATCGACGCCGTAGACGCGGTCGTTCCCCGGAACGAACATCGTTCCATCGACATACAGTGGGGGCACGGTTCGATGGTGACGGTCGATCATCTCTCGCGGGCCCGGCGCTCCAAACCATTGCAGTTTGAGCTCCTTGCCAACATGCTGATCGTTGCTACAAGCCGAGTTGTCCGGCGTCGCATAGATATGCGTCCAACGACCAGCATCGACAAGAGGCTTTCTCGCGACAACAACAGAGTCGGCGGTGATCGAGAACGCGTCCTCTTCCAAGTCCGCAACCCACTCGTTGCGAGCTTCCTGATCACTCGGCGACCACAACACGACAGCCTGCCCGTCACCGGGGCGCAGTAACCGATAGACTTCACTCGCTGGTACTCTGTAATGTCGCAAGTCTAGAACGGCGAGATTGAAGAGCTTCGAGACGTATGGCAGCCGGCCGTTCGGAACGACGTGAACTGAGACGCGATCGGCCAATCCCGCGGCGTCGATTAGCTGCCTGGCAGCGTTAAACTGCTCGGACCCTGGGACGGCGCAAACGATTTGAAATTCTGTTCGCTTTGCCAAAGTGATGCCGAGACGAGCGGGGTCATTTGCTGCGATTAAGCAGTAGCCGCGGTCCAACGGATCCAATTCCGGGAGACGAGTCACACGCGGGTCTTCGGTTTGTTTGGGGGTGACGCTATTCTGTCGATGGTTCCAGATGTGGGGTGTCTCAATCGCTTTTGTCCGGAAGCAATGGACGATTCCTGCGTCGGTGCTGACAAGAAGCGAGTTGCCAGCTACCGCGAGCGAGTAGGCTTTGCCTTGTACTGGTGCTTTCCAAGCTACTTCTCCCTGCAAATTCAACACAGCGACCTCGCCATCTCCGCCACCGACTCGCATTCCACCAGCTTGGATGGTTGCGAACGGGTATTGGTCGGTCGGTGTCCCGGCTTCTTCGACCCTCTGCTTGATGGCCTGCGTTGCCTGAGCCAGTTTGGTCGCGGGCGCTCGGCCCTGAGCGACCATGATCGTTCCGCCGCGACGCTGCATGTATCCCTGTGGCGAAAACGCCAACTTCCCTTTCGCGAGTTCCTTGCCCGAGTCCGCGTCCAAAGCGTACTGATAAGTGCCCTGCAAAGGAAACAGCCCAGCTGCGAAGCGAGTTTGTCCCGAATCAATCAACACGCCGGTTCGCACCGGCCATGTCGAGATCATTCGCCCGTTGCCTGGCATCCGCCGATCCTCGTCGCCAGCACGATACCGCCAGATGAGTTCTCCCGTTCGAAGTTCAAGGCAGTAGACGGAACCATCATCCGAGCCAAAGTAAACGCGTTCTGAGTCGATGGTCGGAGACAGACGCACAGGACCCTCGGTGTAATACGTCCACCTTTGCTTCCCACTCGCTAGATCAAGACAAACGACTTCGGCGGCGGCAGACGAGCCGAAGCAAAGCGACGTTCCATCGCTGACGACGTGAAAGGCTCGATCGTAGGCAACTCGTGCCGGCAAGTCGTGCTTGTTGTGCCAGAAGTCTTGGTTGGCTGGCGGCGGCCAAGCGGGTTGTGGGGGATGACGCGCGACGTAACGCCAAGCTTCACGCAACGGAAGAGCAAGTCTTTCGGCGGTGGTGCCTGATCGCTCGTTGTCGTGCATGTAGGTTGGCCAGCCTGCAACCTTCGAAGCGACTGGATCAACGTCGGCGGCGAGACCCGCCGAGGCACCGAGCAGCAGGATAACGCTGACCAGACGTGCGGTTGCTCGCATAGATGCACCACTCCTCCGCGATTCGGTCACGCTAGAACTTCATGAATGACACGGCCGTGTACGTCCGTAAGACGCATGTCGCGGCCGCTGAATCGAAACGTCTGCTGCTCGTGATTGACGCCGCAGAGATGCAGCATTGTGGCGTGCAGGTCGTGGATCTCCAGGCGATTCTCGACCGCTTTGTATCCGTACTCGTCGGTCTTTCCATAGACTGTTCCCCCCTTCACGCCGCCACCGGCCATCCACAAGCTGAAGCCGAAGGGATTGTGATCGCGCCCGTTGGTGCCTTGCGCAAACGGCGTGCGGCCGAATTCGCCGCTCCATACGACCAAAGTGTGCTTTAACAGCCCGCGTTGCTTCAAGTCTTGCAAGAGCGCTGCGATTGGCTGGTCAACGCACGTCGCGTTGTCAGTGTGCCCTTTCTGTAGGTTCGCATGTTGATCCCAGCGGTCGTGTCCGACGGACGGGCAAGTCAATTCGACGAAACGAACACCTCGCTCGACGAGTCGTCTCGCGAGCAAGCATTGCCGACCGAAGATTGGCGTTCCCTTGGACTTGGTGTTTAGACCATACATCTCTTTGGTAGCTTCGGTTTCGTCTTTGAAGTCGGTCAAGTCAGGCACGGCGACTTGCATTCGGTACGCCAGTTCGTAATTGGCGATCGCTGATTCAAGCTGGTCGACATGCCCCGTTCGTTCCAAGGATGCCGCATCGAGTTTGTTCAATAGCGTCAGCTTGTTGCGTTGTAGCGCATCCGATGCTTCTGTGCGTCTGATGTTGGCGACAGGCGGGTCGTTGGAATTGAAAACCGAGCCTTGATACGTGGCTGGCAGAAATCCGCTATTGAAGCAATCCAAGCCACCGGGCGGAATGAGGCCACCGTTGAGCACAACGAATCCTGGCAGATCACGGCATTCCGAACCAAGCCCGTAAGCAAACCACGCCCCCATGCTCGGCCGGCCTTGCAAGCCGCTTCCCGTATGCAAGAAGTAATTGCCAGCCGTATGTTCGGAGAAGTCCGACGTCATCGACCGGATCACCGCTAGGTCATCGACGTGCTTCGCGATGTTCGGAAACAACGCACTGACGGGCGTGCCGCTTTCCCCATGTTGTTGGAACTTCCACGGGCTCGCCAATGTATTCCCGTTGTTATTGAACTGAGTCCGCTCCATCTTCAAGGCGAAGGGCTTCCCATTCTCCTTCGCCAAACGCGGCTTCGGATCCCACGTATCGACTTGTGCCGGCCCGCCATCCATGTACAGATAAATCACATTGGTACAAGCCGGTTCGAAATGAGGCGGCCGCGGCTCAAAAGGACTCTCACTCCCCTCCGCATTCCACCGGTCCAACAGTGCCGTCGCCGCCACCGCCCCAAACCCACACGACGCACGCCTCAACCATTCCCGCCGACTGAACCCACGCTTCGGTCTGATCATTTTCTTCATTTTTCCTCACCCATCTTTTCTCACAGTCTTCCCTCTACGCCTAACGAAGGAATACAAACTCCTTCACGTTCATCAACACATGGCACAAGTCGGTCCAAACGTGTTCATCGTTGCCGGGCTGATCGAAGGTGAGTCCTAATTCCGTGGCTTGTTGCTCGATGAACGCAAGTGCATCGGTCAGTTCGTTTTCGGTTGGCAAACGTGCAAATGCAACTTGATACATGTTCTTGATGCGTTGTTGAGGATCGGGGGCGGCCGCGATGACTCGCTTGGCCCAAAGCTTCGCCTGCTCAACCACAAGCGGATCATTCATCACGATCAAAGCTTGCGCTGGAACGTTGGATACATTACGGCGCCCGACGGCATTGAACGGGATCGGCGTATCGAAAGCCAGCATCATCGGTGACAGGAAGTTGCGACGCACCTCGATATAAAGACTGCGTCTGCCATTGCCGTCGAGTGGACCACCGCCTTTCGGCCGGCCGCGACCCTGCATGAAGGGTGTGATGTGAGTCGGTACGCTTCCGCCATAAAGAGTACGGTCAAGCCTTCCTGAAATCGTCAGCATCGCGTCGCGAATCGCTTCGCCTTGCAGTCGCCGGATGCGCGCTCGATGAAGCAGTAGATTGTCAGGATCTACTTCCGCCGCCTGCGGATTCGGCGTGCTCGACATCCGATACGTGCTGCTCAGCATGATCGTTTTCAGCATCCGCTTGACGGACCAGCCTTCGGAAACGAATTGCGCCGCGAGATGATCCAATAATTGGGGGTGCGTTGGCTTTTGTCCGAGTACACCAAAGTTATCCGTCGAAGCGACAATGCCTCGTCCCATCAGATGATGCCAGAGACGATTCACGAGCACGCGAGACGTGAGCGGACCACTCGGTTCGACCAAGTTCCGTGCCAGTTCCAATCGCCCGCTGCCCGCAGCGACCTCGAACTTGCCATTCGCTAAAGCTTCCAACGGACGGCGAGGTGCTTCGTCTCCGAGCCTCTTGTGATTGCCCCGCACAAAGACGCGCTCATTCTCAGCCGTCCCGTCAACCATCCCCAGCGTGCGATCCGCGTCTGGCACCTCGACCTTCTGCCAGCCGGTTCGAAGAGCTTCCAGCTCTTGTGCAGTTGAATCGGGAATCGCAAGCAGTTCGTTGCGACCGGCCCACGCCAGAAGCTCCGCCTGTGCTACTTCCAGAGAACCCACCCCCACGCCCTCCTTGACGCTCCCCCACTGGTCACCGTAACGCTTAGCCAAGTCCGGCAACTCGCTTACGTCGCCGCTGAGTAATTGGGGTGCGAGTTCGTTGAATTCTTCCGGCGGGCGATCTTCATTCGAGAAGCGGATTTCGTCGATCGCGGCATAACCGTCGCCGTGATCCAGTATCTCGATATAAGCCCGATGGCCAACGTAACGGCTGATGTCTCCCGCCTGCCGATGCCAAGCGAAATTGTCATCCGCGTTGAGATCGAACGAGAAACCGCGAAACAGCAAGGCGTTGTAGACGTCCATGAAATAGCCATCAAGGATCAGCCGGATCTTCACACCGCGGCCCTTGGCTCGATAGTAAATGTTGCGATGGTCGAGTCTGAACGTGGGCGAACGCAATGCTCCTTGGAAGCGAGTTCCCAAGCGCCCGCTGTCCGCGACGCGGGGCCTCAGCCATTGTGCGCCGCCGGCTTGCCCGTTCCATTCGCCGGGAGTTGTCGATTCGCCGGCGAATGCTTCTCCCGAAACAAACCAACTGCTCATATCGGTGAAATCGGCGAAGAGCGGGTACTTCTCATCCAGCACGGCCTGACGCTGTTGCTCGTCCGCAAGTCTCTTCCTCGCTTGGGTAAAGCTCTCCGGCTGTGCCCCTTCCGCCGCGGAATGCCAAACATGCATCGGATGCGAGCTTTGTTTTACTCCCTCGGCTTGAAGTGCCTTCACCCATACCGCCAACCGCGGCGCATCGAGCTTGAATTCCACGGCAACGGCAGACGCGTCAAGCTTGCTCGCGCCAAACATCACTTCGCGGGCCGCCAGCAGGTACTTCGAGAATGCTTCGCCGGACAGCGGCGACTCGGCCACCGTCTGTGCAAGCAACGTGTCGGCTTGCTGCTTCAGCGCCCGACGCTGTTCCGCCGCGTCGCGGATCTTGCCGTGCCGGTCGAGAAACAATTCCGCTCGCCGCGAGCTTTGCAGGAAACCGCAGAGTGCGTAATAGTCTTTTGTCGAGATGGCGTCGAACTTGTGGTTGTGGCATCGGGCGCAGCCGATGGCCAGTCCGAGAAACGTCTTTCCGAACACATCCAACTGATTGTCGATCCTCCCAGCTTCGTTATCACGCACATCGACCGGCGAATGCGTCGCCTCGCCAAGCCACCAGAAGCCAGTGGCAATAGCCGACTCGTTGAAGCCTTCGTTGGGATGCCGGCGCGGATCATCGAGAAGATCGCCTGCCACGTGTTCCATCACGAATTGGTCGTAGGGCACATCGGCGTTGAACGCGCGAATGAGATAGTCACGATACTTGAAAGCGTGCGGCAGCGGGTAGTCGAACTCATGACCATAGGTTTCGGCATAGCGCATGAGATCCATCCAGTGTCGCGCCCAACGTTCGCCGAAGTGAGGCGATTCGAGCAAGTGGTCCACAACTTTCTCGAACGCTTCCGGCGATTCATCGGTAGCGAACGCGTTCACGTTCTCGATAGACGGCGGGAGACCGATCAAGTCGAAGTACGCGCGACGGATCAGCGTTCGTTTGTCGGCTGAATCGGCCGGCGACAATCCTGCCTGTTCCAGCTTCGCGAGGATAAAACGATCCAGATCCTTTCGCGGCCAGTCTGCAGCCTTGACCACCGGAAAAGGCGAACTAACGACAGGCTGCCAACACCAATGGGAAGCCTTGCGTGCTTGAAGATCAAACGCTTCCTTCTGGCCAACATCAGCGGCCTGCTCCTTGGGCCAAGGCGCCCCCATCGCGACCCACTTCGTCAACGTGGCGACTTCCGCCGCCGGCATCTTCGATTTGGGAGGCATTTGATAAACTTCGCCGTAGTTAATCGCATCGACCAGAAGGCTCTCATCTGGCTTGCCTGGAACGATCGCCGCGCCGGTGTCTCCACCCTCGAGTAGCAACTTCCGTGAATCAAGCCGCAACTCGCCTTTGAGTTCTTTCGCTTCCGCGCTGTGACACTCGTAGCAGCGCTTCGCCAAAACGGGGCGCACGTCGCGTTCAAAGAACTCGATCGCGGCCGCATCAAACTCTTGGTCAGCAGCACTTGCCGAACCATTACTTACCGTAGCGAGAATCACGACGAGGGCGATTGCTAAAGAGATCCACTTGCTCGACATACGAGCTTCTCCGATTCCTGGCACGAGTAGGCGAGCGACACAACGGGGCGGGGTCGCTCAAGTCGTTACACAGAGCAACGTTGCGCCCCGATTATAGTCGGCGGCGCGTAAGCCGTAAAGCAAACGCAGCGCCGAAGCAGGACCTTATTACTTTTTCAATCAGCGGTAGGTCCCGACCGCCGGGCGGGACTTGGTAGGGCAATCCATCGCGAATGTGACGTTCTGCGGTGGCGACAAAGGGATCACGCAAAACGGCCCGGGGGATTCGCAATCGATGCAGCCTCACGATAGCGGCGGCCAAGGTTGCGGGGAACGATTCGTCCGACGTGGGCGGAGGCATCTACAACGTGGCGGCTTCAGGAGTGGATTATCAAGTTAGCGCGAATGATTCCCCCTGGTACGCCGTCGAGCCGACGAGTAGGATTTCTTCGCGCGAAGAGTTTATCTCGGCTGTCGATCAACTCGCAGCAGAAGACGAGTTAGTCGATCTGGGCTTGAAGGCGTTCGAGTAGAACGCCTTTCATTCTTACGCTTCAGTAGCACGGAGTTGCACTCCGTCATTCTCAGGTCGGAGTACAGCTCCGACCTACACCGACTGATTCGAGGCTCTAGCTGATCTCCTCAATCGGACGCATGCCGGGTTCGACCATGTACTGCGGTGTGCCGGAGTTGTCGAAGAGGCGAATCTTGCCGGTGTCGATGCCGACGTTCTTATAAAGAGTGGCGAAGATCTCTTGGAACTTAACGGGGCGATCGACGGCGTGTTCGCCGTACTTGTTGGTTGAGCCGAGAGCTTGTCCGGTCTTCATACCGCCGCCCGCCAGCATCGCGCACGAAACACGAGGCCAATGATCACGGCTGTTGTTCTTGTTGATCTTCGGTGTGCGACCGAATTCACCCCACAAGACGACCGAAACGTCGCGATCAAGGCCGCGTTCATGGAGATCTTGAACCAGAGCTGCCATGCCTCGGTCGAGTAACGGGAACTCTTGGCGTGAGCGTGGGAAGTTCATGCCGTCTCCGCCGTGCCAGTCCCAGCGGCTGTAGTTCAACGAGACGACGCGAGCACCTGCTTCGACGAGCCGCCTCGCGACGCAAAAGTTACGGGCCATCGCCGGCGCGCCGTCGCGACGGTACTTCGGATCGTTGTCGCCGTAGTGCTCGAGCGTCTTTGGATCTTCTTTGCTCAGGTCGAGGGCTTCGACCAGCTTCGTTGTCGTCAGGATGTTCAGAGCTTGCTGATCGTAAACGTCCATGCTCTCGGCGATGCCCTTCGAATCGACGTCGCGTCGAAAGCTGTCGATCGCTGCACGCAAGCCGTCACGATCGCGAAGCCGTTCGAGCGTGATGCCGTTGAGCACCATGTTCGAGGAGGACTTCATCGGATCTTTCTCGACCAGTCCGAACGGCGAGTGCTTTAATCCGAGAAAACCTCCGTCTTCGGTGAAGCCCCACGTGCCGTTACCCGTCGGGTACATCATCGAGACGTTGGCGGGTACAGCGTTGTTGACTTTGCCCTGCAGATGCGAAACCCAGGCACCCCAGTTCGGACGTCCTTCACGCGGCTCGCGTTGGCCTCGTTTGTAACCGGTCATGCACTGGTAGGCATCGTGCCGACCATCTGCGTCGCAGATCGAGCGGACAGGAATGAACTTGTCCATCATGCTCGCCATCCGCGGGAACAGCTCGCAGATTTCTACGCCGGGCACGTTCGTTTTGATGGGACTAAAGTCGCCGCGAATCTCGGCGGGGGCATCGGGTTTGAGATCCCAGAGATCAATATGCGACGGGCCGCCCGGCATGTAGATGTTGATAATCGCCCGATGATTCGAACCGGTCGCGGCTTGTGCGTCGGACTGCAACATCCACGGCAGCGACAATCCGCCGAGCGCCATTCCACCGACCTTGATGAAATCGCGGCGCGAATATCCGTCGCAGAAACCGTTACGTCTCCAGGACTTACCGAAAATCGTCAACATGGCAGGTCACTCCTCAGATTTCTCAGCCGAACACATCGACTCTGCTCTACCTGTATCGGCACATCATACGCGAAACGACTAACCTCAATCAAGGCTTGCCTTTAGATCTGCCGGCATTTGTAAGGACATCCACTTCGTACCATCCTCGTTTACTCCTTCGCTGGGAACGACGAAGTCAACGTGACATGCACACCGGTAAGCTCGATGTCTTGAAGTGAGCGATCACGATCAATCCGAAGTGATGTACTCGCGCCAGCACAGAATGATCGCGGCAACAACGAGCAACGTAGCGGTGTAGCCTCCCAACGCGGATAGGTGTATCCAGAGTGGGGTGGTGTCGAGCGTGAGGCGAATGTCGGCATCGACTGGCCATTTCAGGCAGTCCGCAAAGATGTTGGCCAAGTGATGATGAACCGTTAGCTCGTTGATCACGGCCGGCATGTTGCCGAGGAAGACCTCGCCAATCAGAACGTACGCCACACAGATCATCATGGCTCGTCGCGGCAGCAGCGTGGCGACCATGGTGAAGAGTGAGCCGTACGCCAGCGTAGCCAGCGTGACCGTTAATAGGAGAGCCCACCAATGCCGCACGTGATCCTCTAGCGTCGGCCCGGCCACGAGTACAGCGAGAGAAGCGGCGATCCAACCCGCCGTGACCGTCCACAGAAGTCCGTTGATATGTTTGCCGAGGAGCAGGGCGATACGCCCGCCGGGGCGCGCCGTGAGGTAAAACCAAGTGCGACCTTCGAGCTCGTTATTCACATTCGGTGCCACCCAAAGCAGCAAACCCAGGTGGCAAGTAACGTGCGGGACGAGAATGTATAACATGAACCCCCAGCCGTACGGCCGTGTCGCGCCGCCGTACGAACTAACCAGCGCCGCGATCACCATCGGAAAGACCATCAGGCCGGCCCAAACAGCAAGTCGTGGCAGCGTATTGGTGCGACGGAACTCGAAACGCGTTACCGAGAGGATCTGTTGCGGCAGCTTGAGCAGCAACGAACCGGCTTGCGAGCGCCGATTCGTAGCGACGTTGGACGGCTCAAGTTGTGTGTTGTCGATCGCTTCCGACATCATCCGCCTCGGTGGAGTCGCATCAGGGAGTCAAACAGAGTCTGCAGTGAATCGTCCGCGGAGCAAATCGCGTGGATTTCGATATCGGATTCGGTTGCCAAGCGAGGCAACTCGTTATAGATGGCGAGCGGGTGATGTGAGGAAGCATGTAGGCAATCGCTGCCTTCCACTCGCACGTGATCTGCTAACTCAAGGTCGAGTAGATGTTGCGCGACGCGTCGTGGCTGTGTGCAGCGCAAAGTGATCTCGTTCGGAACATCCGCCAACAGTTCGTTGACTTCGTCGGCAGTACCGGACGCCAGAAGTCTCCCGCTGCAAATCAGCAGAAACGACCGGCTGATCGCTTCGACTTCGTGCAGGATATGACTGGCCAAGAGCAGACTGCCCCCGTTGCGAGTCCAATCGCGGAGCAGCACGATGACGTCGTGCCGTCCGATTGGGTCCAGACCATTGAACGGCTCGTCGAGAATTAGGAATTTCGGATCATGAGCAATCGCTTGTGCGATCTTCGTGCGTTGTCGCATGCCGCGCGAGTAGGTTCCCATCGGCCGATGCATCGCATCAGTCATACCGACGCGAGCCAGCGTCTGTTGCGCTCGCTTCGATGCTTCTCGAACCGAAAGGCCGTGTAACTCCGTCAAGTAACGCACCCAATCGTAACCGCTGACGTTCGAGTACATCGCCTCATCGCCGGGACAGAATCCAATCGCTCTCAGTGCGGCGGTGTTCGTCCGTGGATTCCGTCCGAACAACCGAACCCTTCCCATCGTGGGCACGAGTTGTCCCATGATCAGATTCAAGAAGGTCGTCTTGCCGGAACCGTTCGGCCCGAGCAAACCATGAGCACCCGGTGCCAGGCTCAGGCTGACGTCGTTCACACCGATCACCGGGCCATACAGTTTCGTAACGTTCTGTAGTTCAATCATGCGGTCAGATTCGCATTGGTGACGAGATGCGTTGCAAAAGCAGTGTCGTAGCGCCACCCGTTACCAGAATGAGCATGACGATTGATGGAAGCACGTCCCCAAAGTTTCGTTCCACTCCAAAGATCCAAGCCTGGACTCTGCCCAACGTGTGATGAAAGGATAGCAGAGACCATTGGCTGTCGAGCGCCGACCCGCTCAAAGGCGCAAGGATGCCATACGCCACCCATCCCAGAACCCAAATCGCGACCCAGCCGACGGCGGCATATCGGCTCTCCATTGTCATCGATGAGAAGCAAAGGGCGACTGCCGTGGTTGGCAGCATGAGCCAGATCGAGGCTCCGAGAATTCGAAGCGGAATGTCCCAGGTATACGCGACGACCGACAGGTCGGGCGAGAGAGATGCGCCTAACACATAGAGCGCCAAGGCCGGGAGCGTCGTGATCATCGCCAAGTAGAACCAGACAATGGCGGACTTTCCAATCAAGTAGTCCGTTCGTTCAATCGGGCGCGAGAAGTAGAGCAAGAACGCCCGAGATTGCATATCTCCCGAGATCAACGTTGGTGCGATTAGGCCGACCACAAACAACATGGCCACAAGCTGCGGGTAGCGAAACAGTAACAACATCGCCGAGGACCACGCCTCCCGCCGCGCCTCGCCTTCATCCGGCGACGTCCCGAGGTTGAGCGGCGGAATAAACGGATTGCGCTCGACAAACCGAACCAGCATTGCACGCTCAGTCGGATGGTCCAGCGAGTTCTCAAAAATAAACAAGAAGATTCCCATACCGACAACCGGAATCCACGATATGAACATAAGCCGTCGGAGCCAGTAACTCTTCCAAGCTAACCGGATTCCTGTGTTCGCGATCACTGCCCAACGCATGACGTGCGAGGCGGGCTTGCCCTCCCAAGCTCGGTAGCCGAGATCATGAATTGGCATGAGCGTGCTCCCGAACCGCGTCTACGAAGATTTTTTCGAGTGAGTTGCGCACTGGGGTTAGCGTTTGAATGCCGACTCCACACTCCTGTGCCCATGTCCACAGACGAGACGCCTGCTCCTCCGCTAATCCGCGCACGGTAAACTCTCCGAAGTGAGTCATTTCGACTTCGTAGCCTTCCAACTCGATTCTCTTCACAAAGGCAGCGGCATCTCCGATCACTCGCAGCCGATAGGCCGGCTCCGCTGGCCAGCTCAAAACTTCAAGCGACTCGACGACTTGCACTTTGCCGCCCGTAAGAATGACGACCGAGTCGCAGATCGATTGCACGTCTGGAAGGATGTGAGTGCAAATGAGCACGGCTTTGTCTGCTCTTGTGGCGAGCGCGCGGATGCGATTCAGCATCATGACACGTTCGTCCGGATCGAGGCCCGCGGTCGGCTCGTCCAGGATCAGCAGTGGTGGATCGTGAACGATCGCTTGGGCGAACTTCAGCTTTTGGCGCATTCCGGTCGAGTAGCCGGCGACGTCCCGGTAACGTTCCTGCTCGATGCCGCAGAAGTCGAGAATCTCGTGTGAACGCCGCATCGCTTCGATTCGCGGTTGACCGGCCAATCGAGCCATCATTTGCATCAGCTCAATCCCGGTCAGCCCGGCGATGTAGCAATCATCTTCGGGCATGTATCCGACGCGGGCGCGAATTTCCTTGGTGTCTGAGTGCAGTTCGTATCCAAGGACTTCGCCGATGCCGCTGGTCACTTTGACAAGTCCAAGCAGCAACTTGATTAACGTCGATTTGCCCGCTCCGTTCGGCCCCAGAAGCCCTGTGATGCCAGGACCCATCGTGAAACTGACGTTAACGAGAGCCCGCAGCCCCTCGTAGTCCTTCACGATCTTGTCCAGATAGATGACGTGGTCCATCTCACTGATCTTAGTTGTCGGCGACACGGGAGTGAATGGGCACGAAAATCGGTTGTTCGCGACGGCTCCTCAGGAATTGGAAAAAAAGCGGCGGAGTGCTGTGTATTCGCCGCCAGACAGATTAAATTGAAGAGCCGCCCGGCACGGCGAAGTCGCGAGTGTGTTTGTGGGATAGGCTTCCAGCCTGTCTCTTGTCTGTTTTGACAGGCTGGAAGCCTATCCCACTCAGCACCCAGAGTGCCGAGCTACCATCACACCGAATACGCATTACTCGCGAACCAAAGATAGGAGTCCCACCATGTCCAAACTTACTCGTCGTACCTTCGTTCATTCATCCGTCGCCGCGGCTGCAGCCATCACCGCGGGGCCGCTTGTCTCACGAGCACAGTCACCGAACGAAAAGCTTGCAGTGGCTGTTGTCGGAGCGGGCGGGCGAGGTGGTTCTCACATCGGCGCGTGGCTAGGCGACAAGCGGACGGAGATCTTGTACATCGTCGATGTCGATGAAGCCAAAGGAAACGCACGCTGCAGCGCGATTGAAAAGCAGCAAGGCAAGCGCCCGGTCTTGGTCAAAGACATGCGGCAGGCGTTCGATGATGATTCGGTCGATGTCATCAGCACGGCTACACCGAACCACTGGCATGCCTTGTGTGGCATCTGGGCGATGCAAGCTGGCAAGGATGCATATGTCGAAAAACCCGTTTGTCATAACATCGCGGAAGGCAGTGCCCTGATCGCGGCGGCCCGCAAGTACAAGAAGATGTGTCAGGTTGGCACGCAGAGCCGCTCCAGTGGGGCGATGATTCCGGCGATGAAGTTCCTGCGCGACGGCGGTATCGGCGACCTCAAGTTTGCTCGCGGCTTGTGCTACAAACGCCGCAAGGCGATCGGGCCGCTCGGCGACTATGAGATCCCGCAGACCGTGGACTACAACTTCTGGAGCGGCCCGGCGCGGTACACCGATCCGAAGGTGACGCGCGGGCGTTTCCATTACGACTGGCACTGGCAACGACTGTATGGAAACGGTGATCTCGGCAACCAAGGCCCGCACCAAACCGACGTCGCTCGTTGGGGGCTCGGCATCGATACGCATCCCAACAGCGTGATTAGCTACGGCGGTCGGCTGGGCTATCAGGCCGAGAAGAAGGACGCAAACTATGTTGATGCCGGCGACACGGCCAATACCGAAGTCTCGATCTACGACTATGGCGACAAGTGCATCGTGTTCGAGACGCGCGGCTTGGAGATTAAGCCCTCCGCCGACTACGAACTGAACAAGCTATTCGGCGGTTGGAAGGACGATAAGTTCGTCCCCAGCACGAGCGGCAACAAGATCGGCGTCGTCTTCTATGGCAGCGAGGGTTATCTGGTCCAGAAATCCTACGGACACTGCATCGCCTACGATAAAGAGATGAATGTCATGAAGGAGTTCAAGGGTGGCGAGAACCACTTCCGGAATTTCCTCGACGCTTGTGTCAGCCGCAACGTGGAAGACCTCAACGCCGACGTGCGCGAAGGTCATCTGTCCGCCGCCATCAGCCATCTCGGCAATATCTCCTACTACCTCGGCGAGAACAATCATGTCTCGGTCGAAGAGGCAAGGGAGACGCTGTCGGGGGTGAAGAGCTTAGACGACAATGCCAAGACGCTTGGTCGAACCGTTCAACACCTCGTCGATAATGGTGTTGATCTAAAGAAGCATCCGCTCTCGATGGGACCGTACTTGAAGTTCGATCCCGAGAAGGAAGTCTTCCCGGAGTCGTCAGCAGCAACCGCGTTGGTGTCGCGAGAATATCGCGAGCCATTCGTTTGCCCAACGGCCGATAAGGTCTAACGACGTAGCAAACGCAGGGATTCAACAGAGCGAGTGACTCAAGTCACTCGCTCTGTTCTATTTCTTGTCCCTCGGAAGCGAAGTCGTAAGCCCAGTTCGTTGTTGTCTTGCGCAAATTGTGAATCTGGCTAATCCTCGTTTACCGGCAAGACGAAGGTGTCGGTGTTAGACGGCGAGCGCGCGGACGCAGTCGCTTTCGGCTTGCCGTTAAACGAGCTGGGTTCCCGACGGAGCACGGCCTAGAACCGACGTGTCACTTGAAGTCGTTCCGGCCGTTAGTGGCCGGCGAAGTCGTTGTACTTGGCCCAAACCGTCCATAGGCCAGTAATGAACATTCCGATAGCGGATAGCCACAAGAACGCGTCCCATACCCGCCCCGGTGCGATGCGCAAGTCACCTCGCTTGTAGCGGAAAAACAAAGCAGCACCTGCCAGCATCGGCAACATTACCCCTTGCATGATGCCACCGATTAAGACGAGCACGACAGGTTCGCTAAACAGGCAATACACCGTCACGCACATAAAAGGAAAAAGGACGCTCATCACTTGAATGCCGTGCTGGTAGCCGGCTTCGGTGGTTGGGCCGACTCCCATCACGCGCAGCCCGTCTGTAACGACGCGAGCGAGGCTTGCCGTTGCGACAAAGAAGGTCGAATACAGCACAGCGATTGCTCCGAACAGGAAGACTAAACGTGCGATCGATCCAAATACCGGCTCGTACATCACGCCCAGCGTCCGAATCATGTCGGGCCCCTTTGGATGTAGTCCGATGCGACCCAGAATTGCGGCACCAAGTAGATAGAACGCCAACGTCGCGAAGGTGTAAACGACCATCGAGCACCAAGCATCCCATCGCATGACTCGCATCCAGCCACGAGCCCGCTCGCCCCATTCTTTACTGTCGTTCAGTTTGCCGGTAAATCGTGCATAGCCTTTCTCAAGGCACCAGTAGGGATAGGCGATCAATTCGTTTGCTCCCACGCCAATGATTCCGAACGTCGCCAGCGCGACCGCGACGACACTCACTTGCGTTTTGCCTTCCGGCGCTGGAGGCAGTTGGAAGCTCATGCCGTTAATGATGTCGCCGACGTTGACCCTCCAATAGGGATCGCTCTGAAGCATGAAGAGGTTGTAGACGGTAATCAGCGTGAACGAAGCGACCATGAACGTCGAGAAGGACTGGATGAATCCATAGCGTCCGACGACCAACACCACGGCAGTGATGAAGGCGATAAGAACGGCCCATACTTTGTCGTCGTTGGCTTTACGTCGGCCAAGCGTCTTCACCGCAGCCTTCAAGTCTTTGGGCTGACTCTTATCCGCGTCGATGTTAAAGACAAGTTCAGGTCTGTCACCAAACTCAGCAATGCGCGACTCAACCAGGTCAAAGGCTCGTTGCAACAGCACGGCATCGTCCCCCTTTTTACCAAGGAGTTCTAAGACGCGCTGCAACCACGTAGTCTTGTTGACCTTTGCATTGCTGATCTGCTTTTTTGCAACCGCCACTCGCTCCTTGATGATCTGTGGCCCGAGAGCATCGACGATCGCGCGAACCTCGTTAACCCGCACAGCTCCGCCATCGACGGCCTGGCCAGCACTCTGCTCGGCCAAGCCAAGTTGTGCGGTGGCCACGAGGTATTCGGTTTCCCTGTCAAGCTGCGCGTTGAATTGGCGACCCGCATCGGTCAGAGGGACGCTGATCTGCAACGACTGCCCGACACCACCCACGATGCCGCCGACTTGTCCGATCGTCGCTAAGAAAACGACCGCCCAAAACCAGATTAGCCAGTTGCCGCGGCCTTCGATCCGTGGACCGGGAACTTCGGCCAGTGCGTCGAGCGGTGTCTTGCCACTGATGATCGCATAGCGGCCGAGTTCTACTTGCACAAAGACTTTGATCACACAGCCGATTAAGATCAGCCAGAGCAACCAAAAGCCGGCCCTGGCACCGGTTTCTGTCGTCGCAATTAGCTCGCCAGAGCCAACAATCGAGCCCGCGATGATCAGGCCGGGGCCCAATCGCATCAAGATCCCACCGATCGTGTTCGGAGGTGCCTCGATAAGCTTCACTTCATCGATCGAGGCCTTACTCGCTGCAGGATCATGCTCGGTCATACTTCTTGCTCAGACTAAAAGAGAGACGGTTAGCGGCTGACTAACCGTAACTAAGCGTCGGAGCCATGAAAAGCGGGCGGGGGGCGTTCGAGGGTGTCGAAGGGCACAGCAGCTCAAGTGCCAGGCACTTCATATTCCTGCCGAAGAGCCGCGTGTTCCACGAACGCGTTGGCCAGGACTAACGAATGTATGACACCAGATCAGTATCAGCTTCATCGGTGGGAGGCGTCGCCTCAGCCACCCCGTCATCCCCAGGCTGGTCTTCAGCTAGCGTCGGAGCTTGCGATTCTGGCGCCAAGGAGTCGTATCCCGCTTCCGCGAAGGCAGATCCAACACGCCCGTAGCTCATGTCGTGGCGCTGCCATCGTCCACCGTAGGCACCATAGTTGGGATCGTCCGGGCTACAGCACATCGCGCACCCAAGACTGGCACTAAGAAGAGCGAGTAAACCCAGGGAAAAGAGCTTGCGAACCATCAATGTGCCTCTCTTGATGCGACCCACCGTGGAACTTCTATGGTCCACCGAGATCAAGTTCGGCATTTCAAGAAAGGAACTTTAGAGCGAGGTTATCGCTTGTGCGGATTATTCCGGCCGCCGCTAGCAATATGCTGCGTTTCAAGCGGTGACGTCGGTTTCGTTTAACGCCGCCATGCGGTGCCGCAGGTCCGGTTGATTAGCCAAGAGGTCTGCAATTCCCTGCCAGTCAAGTTGTTCGGGACCGAGTGCGTCGAGGATGAGGTTGGCATGTTCCCAGTCTTCTTCCCCATCGATCGTCAGCCGTATATCACGCCGGTCGAGGCGCGCCGGAGCCTGGAGCAGCCGGAGCTGAAAGGAGTCGGGACGCGAGCACATGAAGCGCGTGATGTCTGCGCGATCGGCCGGATCCATTGCGACTCGCTCCGCCTCGAAGATTGCGTCCGCGCGCAACAGGTCAGCGAAGACACCCAGCTTCGCCTGCAACGCCGAACGTCCGTCTTCCGAAACATAGCCGACGTAATCCGTTCCCGGGTGGCCGTTCGCGTCGCATACCAAACGATCTATTAACACCGGATCAACAAACGGTCTATCGATCGAAACCCGGACGATGGCCGACGCATCCGCTGTCCGAGCCGCCGCCGCATATCGCGCGAGACTGTCTTTGTATTCTCCGCCTAGTACCGTCACGTTCGGTGGCACCAACCGCCGCAATGCCTCCTTTTGGGTCGCTTCACACGTGACAATAATGCGTTCGACGAGCAGCGATTCCGAAACGCGTCGAACGACCCATTCGACGAGACTCGTGCCGCCGAAGCGTCTCGCGGCGAGAGAATACGTTCCACTTGTATCTCTCTTGGGAACTTCGACAATGCAGAGCGTTGTTGACATCCGTGAGGCCTTTCAAGTGCGAATTCATCCATCGAATTAGTCACCGAAGTCTAGCAATGCCAACGCTTTGAGGTCAATACGAACCGATGACGCTGTTGGCGGGTGAATGGTGTGTGAGTTACAGTGGAAGCGTGAAACGACCGCATCCAATTCCCCACGCGACCAAACTCGCCGTCGTTGCTGTGCTCAGTCTACTGCCGCCTTCGAGTGTCGTGAGACGAGCGGCAGCGGCGGAGTCGGCCACGGCGTTGACAAACCTGGTCGTCGAAACGAACTTTCCCAGCGGCAGCGGCAAAGTCATCGAGATCAATCAGGACGAGCGTCTCATCAAGCTCGAACCTAGCTCTCACGAAGGACGTGGTTGGGCCTGCTGGTGGTATGTCCGCGTGAGCGGCTTCGAAGCCGGCGAGACGATTTCGCTGCAAGTTGGCCGCGCTCCGTGGGCGACGCCTGAGCGTGCGGCGTTTAGTTCCGATGGCGAGACTTGGCGGCAGACGGCGGCCGGCGAACGCAATGGCGCATGGATCACATATCGTCACAAAGTTGACGCTCCTGTCGCGTGGTTTGCTTGGGGACCACCTTTTACGCCGCGTGACTCGGAAGAACTCATACACTTCGCGACGGCGGCCAACTCTCAGGCCGCGCGCTATGAGCTTTGCAAGACTCGCGATGGGCGAATTGTTCCAGCGCTGAAAATCGGATCCGACGACGGCAGCGGTACAGCGGGAGTGTGGATCCAGGCACGCCAGCACGCATGGGAGTCGGGGTCGAGTTGGGTATGCCGAGGCCTCGTGGAATGGCTTGTGTCAGAACATCCGCGCGCAGTGCAGCTTCGAGAGAAGGCGATCGTTTCTATCGTTCCAGTTATGGATATCGATAGTGTCGCCATTGGAGCAGGTGGCAAGGATCAAACTCCGCACGATCATAATCGCGATTGGACGGATCAGCCGCATTGGCCAGCGGTCGCCGCAGCGATGAAGGAAATTGCTCAACGGAATCAGAATCACAAACTTGATCTCTTCATCGACCTACACAACCCAGGCGCGAGCACCACACGTCCATTTTTCTATGTCCCGCCTAGAAAACTGCTGAGCGCGAAACGCGAACGAAACTTGGAGCGATTCCTGGCGACCGCCCGGGCTGAGATCACCGGCCCGCTGCCATTTGTCGGTGAGACACGCGAATCAGGGGCAGGTTACGACAAACGATGGCAAGCGATCAGTAAGAACTGGGTCACGATGAACACTCAAGAGCATGTTGTCGCAACGACTTTAGAAACTGCCTGGAACACGGAACACAGCACGACCGACGGGTATCGCTCCGTTGGCCAGCAGCTTGGGTTGGCGATCGAGCGGTATTTGCGGTTCAATCCGCGAGACGAAATCGCTCAAGAAACAAAACCGGGCCAGCACGAACGCTGACCCGGCGACAAAATCCCACAATGGGGTTCCGATATAGATTAGTAGCGCGCTTCGAGCCGAGCGACGAGACCATCGAAGGTCGTGGTATCGTCCATCCCGATGAAGTTGTTCGTTCGCACGCCGTTGATCCACTCGTCCGTCTGAACCATGTTGGTCCAAGCGCTGAATGTGTAGCCAAAAGTGACGCGGTAGTTCTTGCAGCGGCTGACACGTGCCACACCAAGCTCCAAGTCCCACATCGTGACAACTCGTCCAGCGTCCCAACCTGTATTGATGACAGGATTCGGACCCGTGGCTTCGATCTGCGTATAGGTCGTCGAGAACTCGCCCGGGACGATGGCACCAAAGAGCTTGCCGTAAGCCGACCATTGACAGTTAACCGCGAACTCACCATCCAAGCCAAAGCGGACGCCAACACCATTGAAGTCGATGTCGGTGTCAACCGTGCGTTGAATCTGGCCTAAGTAAGTTGCGTTGAACTGCTGCTCGGCTTGGGCGACACGCACACCTAAGAGCCATGACAGGTAAACGTCGTTGTCGTAGTAGAAAGCACGTTGCAATGCAACATCGACGATATCTAGGCTCATGTCGTACTGTGCCGTTCCGTTGATGTGATCGCCAGGCGCCGCCAGCACGCTTGGATGCTCGACCAGAGAACGAATGACGTTGTTCATATCGTTGCGCTGAATCGCATCGGTCGAGCCAGCTTCCCACATCGTGTACTCGGCGCTGACACGTGTGCAGTCATTCAGCGTCTTCGCCACGCCAAAGCGGAAGCCGGGCTGGAAGTCAAAGTCAGCGACGGCCAGCGGGGAGACCTGAATCGTTGGGTTTTGCGGGTTGCTGTCGATTTCAATGCCCCAAGCCACCTCGGCGTCGCGAGCCCGCAGGTACAGGAACTCGCCATAGATAGTGTAATCGTTGTCCCACCCCAGCGGCGAACAGCACTTGCCCCCTTTGCCGCCGCAGCCCGAACAGCCTTTACCACCCTTGCTGCTAACGCCGAATGCTCCGGCGGGAACAACTTGAGATGGCGGGGCGAACGCTGGCGAAGCAGGAATGAAGGTAGCTGGCGCTCCCATCATCGGCCCGCCCAACATCGGCGTACCCATTGGAGCGCCCATTGGAGCGCCCATCATCGGTGCCCGAGCCATCATCGCGCCTGGTTGCATGCCCGGAACCATTCCCGGCTGACCCATGGGCATGACCATCTGTTGTGCCGGCATCATCGCCGGAGCACCCTGGTTTGCGTACTGAGCATGGAGGCTTTGCCCGCAGCATAGCGCTGCGATAGCCACCAACAGTTTGAAATAGAACGTCTTCATAGAAACATCCCCCCAGATGTGAATTTGCCTGATAATCCAATCGACCTGTATGACAAGTAAATCGAGAACAATCGGAGCTGCCGGAAAACTCGACACAGGCAATCGATACTTCGCATAACCCCTACATTCTCGATTAGGGATCGTTTTCAACGGGAATCGGGCTGCTAGGATGGCACGATCGAGGGAGATCTTGTCAGGAGAAATCAGAGAATGCCCGACCGCAAGCTGAAATTGTTGTTCCTCTGCACTGGAAACTCTTGCCGGAGCCAAATGGCTGAGGGCTGGGCGAGGCACTTGCGGTGTGACCAGATCGAGCCGTACTCGGCTGGAATCGAGAAGCACAGGCTGAATCCGAACGCGTTTCGTGTGATGCAGGAGGCAGGCGTCGACATCGCCGAGCAACAGTCGAACACCGTCGATGAGCTGCCCGTGAACTTTGACGTCGTCGTCACAGTCTGTGGGCACGCGGACGAGAAATGTCCCGTGTTTCCAGGTGCGCCGCGCATCGTGCATGTCGGCTTCGACGACCCGCCGAAGCTGGCAAGGGACGCCGCCACCGAGGAAGAAGCGTTATCGCATTATCGCAGAGTCCGAGATGAGATTCGGGACTTCGTCTCGACTTTGCCCGAGTCGATAAGCGGCGAAAAGGACTAGCTGGACAGCGCCACTTTGAATGAAGTTAGCGCACATAAGTCGCTTTCTACCGGTCTTTTAACCCGTTGCCGACGGCGCGACAGCATCACCTCGCGTTCGGCAACGGGTTAAACGATTTAATCACAGGACTTTGTAGCGGCTACCATGCCTCAAAGTGGCCCTGTCCCAGTAGGCTTTGTTGGATGGACGCCCTCGTCCGTCGAGAAGCAGCTCGGGTCAGATTGCCCGGATTCACTGCTCTTCCCAGGCTCTTGCCCACACCGGTCTCGGAGGCCGTATAATCGGACGTTATTACTCCGCAGCAAAGGCTTCAGTGAGAATAACCGATGCCAACCACAAAGCGACGCCGTAAGCGGCGTTCCCGCCCCAAACGTCCCACCAAGAAGTTTTGCCGCATGACCACGCCTGAAGACGAACAGACGCTCATCGATCAAATTGATCTTCGACAGACGGAACTACTCGACCAGCTAGCAGCGCTCAACAGCCGGGTCGAATCGCTTCTGGAAGAATGGACGCAAACGCGCGACGAAAATCGCGTTGACGAAAATCGCGTTGACGAAGTCCGCGTTGACGAAGTCCGCGTTGACGAAGTCGAGCCAGCTAGTCCCGCCGGTCCAAGTGCCCCGACTTTCCAATTGCCCTCAGCAAACGCAGCCCCACAAGAATGCTGATGACGCAACCGGTGAGGCCAAGGATCGAAACCCTTTCGAGACCGAAGTAGGTTCCTTCTGGGAAGATCAGCACGGGCGCGATGTGTTGACTCAGCAGTAAAGCTGATCCCAGGAACAGCGAGCTCGCCATCAAGGCCAGGACCAGCCGGTTGACCGAAGGGCCGAGCCCGCGGTGATCGAGGTGAACGTCGAACTTCCCCGTTCGGATCTGTTCGAGTATCTCTCCGATGCGGCGTGGCAGAACGTTAGCGAGTTGTTCGACTTCGAAGTACAAACGCCGCATCTTTCGCCACTGGCGTTTCGGAGACAGGCGACGCAGTAACATCTTCCTTTGGAACGGTTGCATGACTTCCATCAAACTGAACTTGGGGCTAAGCATTTTCGTCGTGCCCTCGAGCGTGACGAATGTCTTGATGAGTAAACCGACTTGCGGCGGCAGCGAGACTCCATAGCGGTGAATGATCTGCGTCATATCGGTTAACGCTCCGCCGAGATCGAAGTGATCGAGCGATTGCGTGGCGTAATGTCCGACGAAGTCGGCGATGTCGATTGCTAGAGCGCCTTCGTCGAGGTCGCTCGGTGGCGTCCCCACTTTCTGGATGAGTGAAGTGAGGATCGTGACGTCCTGGTTGACAATCGAAAGGAGCATCTCTTCGATATCTTCTCGCAGACGCTCGTCGATGCGTCCCACCATGCCGAAGTCGAGTAGCCCGATGACGTTCCCTGGCAACACGACAATGTTGCCAGGATGCGGGTCAGCATGATAGAAGCCGTGCATGAAGATCATATCGAGGTAAAGCTCGGCTCCGCGACGCGCAACTTCCCCCAGATCGATTCCGGCGGTTATGAGTTGCTCGGTCTCCTTCAGTTTGACTCCATCAATGAACTCCATCGTTAGGACGCGCGACGTGCAAAGCTCGGTAATCGGTTTCGGAATTCGAACGCTGAGATTGTCAGCCAGTTGAAGCTCGAATTGCTGAAGGTTCCGTTCCTCACGACCAAAGTCCAGTTCTCGACGCAAAGTTCGCGCCATCTCCGCAACGGTGGCCGCAGGTCGATACGCCTGGAACTCGGGGATCATTTCAGCCAGTTGAGCAAGGCCCGCCAGAACGTCGAGATCCTCACGAACCGTGCTCTCGATGCCTGGGTGTTGCACTTTGACCACGACGCGCTCGCCGCTAGCCAGTTTTGCCTGGTGGACTTGGCCGATCGAAGCCGATGCGATCGGTTGATCGTCGAAATCGATGAACAACTCCTCAACGGGTTGACCGAGTTCGCTTTCCACCAGTTCGCGGATCTTGTCCGGCGGATCGGCGGCGACACTGGATTGCAGCGCCGACAATTCATCGGCTAAGTCCACGCCGACGACGTCAGGTCGGGTGCTAAGCAATTGCCCGAGCTTGATGAAGGTCGGGCCAAGCTCTGTGAGCGCCATCCGAATTCGCGCCTCACGCGTATGACGCGCGATCGCCTCTCCGTCGCGTGCCTTTAACGCGTCCTTGGCGAATTCGAGATTGAAGCGGCTGATCCAGTCGGCCAGCCCATAGCGGCTAAGGACAGAGACGATCTCGGTCCACCGGCGGACGTTTCGATAGATCTGCGGAATTGATGTGATCTTCATGGCAGCCCAAACATCGATTCTAACTTCGATCTCGGCATACCGCTATTCGGGGCTACTCTGGCCGACAACGCAAAAAAAGCGCCTGCACGCCTGACGGCGTCTCTTGGAACGCCGCGCGGAGTGCAGCCGCATAAGCCACGCAAGCTGCGAGGTTGCCGTTGGTCAGAACTAGCCAGTCTGGCGGTTCTTCAGACGCTTTTGAATGTCGGTCTCGAGAACGCCAAAGACGGCCTCATGACGTTGTACCGACATATTAAGAGCGGCCAGCAGACGCTTCGCCGTGTAGTAGTTGACGATGATGCGTTGCTTGACCTGAATCGGATCCTTCGGAACACCGACGGGTTGCGGATTGAGGCCGAAGTCGATGATCAGTTCTTCCGGCGAGCCTGTGACTCGGCAGAAATTCGCGTACAACGCGATCGCGCCCTCGTCTTCGACTTGGACCTGAACCATCTGTTGCTGCTGTGCTTGACCTTCGGCGGCGGCAGTCTCTTCAGCCTGTGGGGCTTCCTGTTCAGCGTTCTTCTCTGCAGTCTTAGCCATTCTTCGATCTCCCATGTGCCGGAAACAAAGCGTATTGAACTGGCAGCTCCACACTGGAGCGACGCCAACAAAACCAGTGATCAATTCATACCGTTGTGCTCGCCTGATTGAGCCATCCAGTCGGAATCGTTTCAACTCTCCATCCAAAAGAAGTTTGCTTTTACAAGTCGAAGTGGAACGTTTTCGCCAGATAGCGGTAGAGCCTTCGGCCAATCGGCTGCCAGCCCGTATATATCTTGCCTTGGCCCGTCAAACCGACTCGCAAGTTGCCGTCGGCGTTTCGCAGCGGTACGCGTGCTTGGTACGAAGTACTCAAGGGTCGCAACATCCCACTCGAATCACTCTTCGCATCTAACTCACCTCCACCCTGGCCGGCAAGGCTGACTGGTGTGACTTCCATCGGAGCAGAAGACACTTTCTCTATTCTTCCCATCATCGTTTCCCAGCGGCGAGCATCCAACTTCAACTCAACCGACGGGAATTCTTGCTTGTCGTCGAGGTAAGCCCCAACGAGATCGACGTCGGATTGATCCACGACGAGCACAGCCTCGAAGTCCTCGGCATCGCCAATCTGGCAGAACTGATCTCGCTCCATGATGAATGCTCCGGCATTTCGCGGACTAAACGGCGAGCCAGTCCAACTTGGCAAACGTCCATCGTTGCCGCCTCGATTCGGTTTCGCGGGAGGCGGGAAAACAGTTCCGCCCATCGGCGCGATGATCTCTAAACGGCCAAGTTCTTCACTCTCGTCCGCGAGTTGCTGTTCCACGGTGGCGAGCATTTCAGCCACCGCTGCCAACTGAGAGAAGGCTCGCGGATCGGTGTGTCGCTGATACTTCAGAATCTCTTGTTGCACTAACAGACGCTGCTGCTCACCTTCCAGTTCCCTAACGCGAAGCAACAAGTCGATATTGTCGAGGCGTGCGAGGACTTGTCCCTTGGCGACGACATCTCCCGGCTTCACTTGCACCTCGGCCAGCCGCCCCGGCACGCCGGGAAACACCGACTCGGCCCCGAGCGGCGACACCTCGAAGGTGCAACTCACGTGAAACGGTAGAGGAATGAAAAGAATGCCACCGATGAGGGCACCCACAACTGCCGCTGTTGCTGCAACACGATGCAATTTCACTTTGTGCATCCTCCCAGGTTCATAGAAGAATTTCGCTAGTTTCCAGAGGGGCTGAACCAACAGACCGAACAGACCTGCAACGGCGATCGCCTGTCCCAGGATTTGCAGACCGTAGGGCTCGAGGATCTTGTTCAAGAAGTACATGATCGAGAAGACAACAATCCAGCGGTAAACGACCGCCGCCACCGTGTAGAGACCGAACAGAAAACGCCGTTCCTTCGGAAGGAACGGATTCTCTGGCTGCTCGATACCGAGGCACGTTTCGATCATGTAACGCTTCACGACCTCGGTCGCTTTTTGCCGGAGGTTCGGGATCTCAGACAAGTCCATCAGGATGTAATACCCGTCGAAACGAAGCAGCGGGTTTCCGTTGAACAACAGCGTGCTGACCGAGCTAATGAACATCACGCTTAGCGCCAGGTGATTCAACAAGCCGGGCTCGCTGAACCACCAGATAAAGGTGGCGATCGAAGCCAGAATCACCTCGACATATATACCCGCCGCACCAATGAACGCGCGTTTGAACTTGTTCGGCAACATCCACGAATCGGAGACGTTGCAGTACATGCAGGGTGTGAAGACGAGCAACATGACACCGATTTCGTGACATTCACCGCCGAAATGGGTACACGAGTAGCCATGCCCGAACTCGTGCAAAACCTTCACCGCTGCCATCGTCACGCCGAAATAGATCCAGTTATGCGGTCCAAAGAACTGGTGGAACGTCGGGAGTCGTGACCGGAAGGTATCGAATTCGACCAGCACCAGTCCGAGAGCACTTAACCCCATGAGCAGGCATAAGATCATCGTGGCGGGATGAAAGAACCAGGCAACGTACGGATACGTTCGCGTCAGAAACCACTCGGGATCGACACCGCGCCAACGGATCGCAAAGATGTTGGAGAACTTCCCCATTAACTCTTTGCGTTTCTTCTCGTCTCGACGCTTCCTGAGCTGCTTGCCTTGCCCCATCGATTCCGAGATCACCAGGCCGCTGCGATGGAGCATGCCGATGAACTGCTGGAGATCTTGATACTCGATCTTCTGCGGAGTGAACTCGGTCTCGAAACGCTCCTTGATGTCTTCCAGGCTCGATTGGCCGTCCATCATGCAGAGGATCGCGAACTCTTCTTCGTGAAAGCGGAAGTAGTTCAGTCCGATTGGCTCTTTGACAACCCAGTACGTTCGGCCGTGGTAACGCTGCCGACGCGACGACAGATCGGGCCTCATCCGCAACTTCAGCGGACGCGACGTGCTGCTAATCAGGCTGTCAGCGAGCGTTGCCATCTTCTACTGTTCCGAAACGCGGGGGGAGCGATTGATCGTGAAAGAACCAATGGTAGGTTATCGGGCAGCCGGCAGATCGATTCGCATCGCGGCTTCCATGCCTGGGCGCAGAACCCAGTGCTTGCCACGCGCCGTGCGGTTTTCGACTTCCGCCCAAACGCGATACTCGCCGCTGGCCTCCACAATCGGGCTGACGAAGCTGATCTTTGTAGTGAACTCTTCCGGATCGCGGTTCGGACGCTTGATCACGATCGTGACAGGCCGGCCGTCGATGTCTTCGGGCAGGTACTTGCTGGCATCAACAAAGCCCTCGACTCGGAGCGTATCCATGCGAACGATTCGAGCGATTGCATCGCCAGGGCTAACCCACTCGCCCGGCTTGCGATAGAGCTGGACAATCATGCCGTCCAGCGGAGAGACGATGCGGTGCTTCTTTAAGTTGATTCCAGCAACTGTCATCTGGGCCTGTCGCAGATCGGTTGTAAGGATTGCCACTTCGACGTCGCGTTCGGCGACTCCCTTTTCCATGACAGCTCGCGTCACCGTCAGTTGTTGACGGCGAATCTGTGTTTTGGGAACAGAGTCCGCGATCTGAGAGTTAACTGCATGAGATTCGTCGAGTTCGGCACGCGCGACTTCCGCCGTCGCGACGGCCGCCTCGACAGCGGATCGTGCCTTGTGCGTCTCGGCCATCGCTACCTGTTGTTCCAAGGTTGCCGCCTCATAGCGAGCCGAAGCGTCTTCATCATCCAGCTTGCCGATCATCTGCTTTGCCTTGACGACGACGCCCGCTTCGACGCGTTGCCCGTCCTCCGTCTCCAGCGCTAAGATCACGCCTGGCGATTCAGCAGGTAATTGAATGTGGTCCTTGGCGGAAACGATGCAATCGGCGATCACAAGTTCGTTTCCCGATGACGGCAAACGGTCCGCCGATGTTTGAGCCACCAAGAGCACGGCGACGACGATGGTTGATGTGATCTGCATGGTTCTGTCTTCCCTGAGTTTGGGTGAGCTGAGTATTGTCTGGTGCGTAATTGAATCGCTTCGTGTCGGGACTATCGACTTGAAACAAGGCTAGAAAAGAATGTTTGCTTGAACCCACTCCCACGCTTCGTGGAACCAGGTGTAACCGATCGCACGGCCACCGCACTTGATCTTGCCGCGAACCGTGGTCCCGGGACGCGGATCCACAAGATCGGTTTTCGTGATGTCAGCACGAATGCGGACGGTATGTCCTTCTTCGTCGTGCATTTGTGTGATCTCTTCCACTTCGGCAACGGTGCCGTCCAGTTCTGTTCCAGGTTTTGTCGCGAGCACATACTTCACGGGTAACTCCGGCGTCTCTCGGCGTGCGTTATCGACGTGACCACTCCGGGTCTCCTTCATGTAGAGTTCGAGTTCCCAGGGGCCTGCTGGGTCGGCTACCGTCATGAGGACCTGACCGGTCTCAACCGTTCGATTCAGCAGCGATTCCTCGACATCCCACGACAGCATGATTTGACCGGAGATCGGCGCTCTGATCTTGAGGCTATCCAGTTTGGTTTCGAGCAACTTCTCCTGGAGATCCAAGCTCTCCAAACGCTTGGAGAATTCCTTTACCTGGCCTGCCAGACGAATTCGCTCATCTTCTGGCAGGTTCAGACCCTGGCGAGTTTGCGAATCGCGGGCAGAGAACAGTTGCTGCTGCGTTGCTTGACGCTGCCCGCGAACATCTTCCAAACGAACCTCAAGGTCTGTGTTCCTAAGTTCGACGAGTACATCGCCTTCTTTGACCGGGTCCTGATCCTTGAAGTTCACCGCGATCACCGTCCCAGGCTCGCCAACAAACACATCTTGTTTGACCGACGGTTGCAACGAACCTTTCGCCTTCAGATAGAAGTCTTTTTGGACGAACGTTAGCAGCAAGGCAGCGACCAGGATCAAGCCGCTGATCGCCAATGTCTTTGGCAACGTCCGGGCGCGAACGACCCAAGCCGCTTTGCCGAGCGCACGCCACACCGGCATCATGAACAAGTTACTGTGGTCCATGGAATTGGCCAGTGCACGAGCGCTGTGCTCGTAGACGAGATCTAACCGCGGGGCGACGATGTTGCGAGGGAGTTCGCTTTCGATCTGCTCGATGATCAGAGCACCAATCACTTCGCCTTGCGGAGTGTGCTCGCTGTGTGGGTTGGCTGTTTCGTCGCTTGTCTGCGGTCGTCGCACGGGTAGGACCGAAATCGATTTCGCATACGACTCTTCTACATAGTCTTCGATGGCGTGTTCGATTTGCGGTGGCAGGTCCTCCGTCGAACCTTCATACCAGAGAGGCTCGCCCGTCGCGACGACCTTCGTGGAAAGATGACCTAATGCCGCGACAATGTTCGATCGATTCTCAAGCGTGTCCTGTCCACTGACCGCTTCGACATAACACTTGCGGCCCTTCTTCACGGCAACGCTAACGCGATCGCAACCGATCAATCGGCGGCCTTCGTTCGCCACCGAGTAGGCGGTCTCGCGCAAGTCCAGACTCTCATGGATCAGCCGCGAGAAGTGATCTGCCTGCGCCCAAAGAGATGTCTTGTCGCTGAACTGCCGAAGCTTTTGCGTCTTGAGCCACTCGCCGGCGAGCTCGGACATCTGGTCCAGGAAGCGCAGGTAGCCGCGTTGTGTGGCCGGCGGGGAGTCTGCTCGTTGGAAGACCTCGATAATGCCTTCCACTTTGCCGTCGCTATTGAGTGGTGAAAGAACCAGCAACGACGTCGTGGGATTACCACCGGCCTCTTCGTCCCCAGCACCAGACATCGGCGGCACAAGTTGTCCTTGGTCGGTGTTGATGATGTGGTTGAGTAAGCGAAGGTGGCGGCTGGAGTCGTCAGATGACGAGTCCAGCAATGCTTGACTGAGATTGATCTGGTAGGCGAGTTGCAACCGTCGGCCTTCGGCCAGCAGCCAGACCGCGCCACCCACCGCTGCCAATGCAGAGACGACGCGTTGCAGGAACGACGCGTAGTACTCTTCTGGACCAATATCGCTCTTGGAGAGCTGCGAGATCTCGCTGACCAAGCTGCGAATCTGCTGTTTGGTCTGTTCGATCGTCTCCGAGTTGACTGATGATTGCTCTGACGACATGGCTATCGTGATCCTGCCAATAGTGGATGCGTTCAGTGGACGACGTTTACTGCCCGGACATGGCGTTTGCGAAAAGAGCGCGACGTGAAGCTAGAACTCTGCCACGTCCTCTCCTGGATTCCACTGTATTTGTGGTCCCAGTTCTTACAACGCTTTGGCCCAAATCCCCCCACGGGATTCTCTGAAGTCCCTACAAAGTTAGGGCTTATGTCGATTTTTCCGTCCGTTGCCTGCTGTCTCGACATTTCCCGTTGGCCTTCCTTATCGGCACTGTTCATACTTTATGTATAACCATTAACTGATACGATAGGTATAAACGCCTTGAGCGTCAAGGAATTTGCAAGCTTTTTTTGACGGGCTGTCCGTACTCAAGCCAAGCGGGTTCTAGTGCCAGTCGAGTTGACGTTGAAATGTACGATGCCTTCCAAGGCGTCGATTACCCCAAAACGACGGCTGAGAAGGCATACAATAAATCAAAAGCCCTGCTTAGCCCTGGATTTCGTTTGCATGAACATACGGTTCGGGTATACTGCCCCAAGCCTATCACGATTTGAATCGTTATTGGGAAAAAGAGGCGTCGGCTGAGACTCAGGAACAGAGACTCTTACCCCATCTCTTTCTCTGCTGCATCGCTCGCCAGAATCGTGTGCGCTTGTCTTATCCAGGTTGACGCATGGATTAGGTTTTCCCGTTCCTTGGGAGTGCCTTGTCCATTTTCTATTCGTTTGTGTTCTGATTGGTTTCAAAATCTATAAAGGGAGTTGTGCTATGGATCGTAGCAAACAACGTGGTTTCACTTTGGTGGAATTACTAGTCGTCATTGCGATCATTGGTATCTTGGTAGCGTTGTTGTTGCCGGCCGTTCAGGCTGCACGCGAAGCGGCTCGACGCATGAGTTGCAGTAACCAGCTCAAGCAGTTGGCTCTCTCGCTCCACAACTACCACGACACGTACAAGTCGTTCCCGCCCGGTTATTTGAACCATCTTCCAGATGTGGCGGCCGATGGCTTCTGGTCGTGGGGTGCTTTCAGTCAGCGATTCATTGAAGGCGGTAACCAGACTAACGTTCTAGACATCGGCACACACGCGATCGCAAATACTGGTGGGTTTGGCGCCGGTACTGCTGCCCCCAACGCTGCGGCTAACTTGGCGATTCTACAAGAGAGTGTTCCGGTCCATCGTTGTCCCTCTGACAACGGACGAGAGTTAAACAACGACCGCCGGTTCGCAACGGGGCCGACTTCGACAGTACGAAGTAACTACGTAGCGGCTAACGGTGCTTTTGAGATACAAGTTTTTCCGAGCACTCCACGCGCCGACAAAGGCCTGTTCGGTGCCAACGAAGCTTTCGCTTTTCGCGATATGATGATCGACGGTAGCAGCAACGTTATCGCGATCGGCGAACGTCGCACGCAAGTCAAACTTGTTAATGGTCAGATCTTCGTTGTTGGGGCCGCCTTGGTGTACGGCCGGCGTGGTGATGGTGCGGCAAGCAATCCAGACGAGTTGGCGGACGTCCTCGGCTCCGGATTGGACGGCATCAACGGGAGTGGTGAGCCGGGCACGCCTTCGTCGGTCGCGCCTATTGGTTTCACCACTCGCACCGGATTCTCCAGTCAGCATCCTGGTGGTGCTCAATTCGCCTTGGGCGATGGTTCTGTGAGATTCGTTGCTGAGACGATCGATCACTCCCCGACCGTTTTTAACGCGACGGGCGGGCCAGGTGGAGGTCCAACCGTTCCGAACAGCACGTTCGAGCGTCTGCTGGCCGTTGGTGATGGCGATCCGGTTAGTGACTACTAAACCGCTTCGCACTACCTGCAAATCAGCAACGGGACGGCCGTTTGGCCGTCCTGTTCTTTATTTCGAATCCTGACAGGGACCGAGCCGGTGAGGCAAAATAAGCGTGAAACGGGTGCTATACTTCGAGAAGGCCCGGGTCTTCTTCCTTTCGTGAGAGTACATCGTGAACCCCTATGCCGCGCCCGCCGCGATTCCGTTCGAACGGGCCACGCTCGTCGTCAAGGAACACCAGCCACGGCCGTTGCGAGCCTTCGGTCGCTGGACGTTGATCTGTGCGATTAGCGCGGCACCAAGCTTTTTCTGGGGTTGTGCACTGCATGCCGAACCGCATCAACTGGCCGCAATGATCTGCGGCATCTTGGTCTTTGTGCTGGCGTACACGCTGATCGAATGCACGCATTACTATCATCAGATCATTTCGTTGCCACACGTCCACCGGACCGCGATTCTGGGGTATGGGACGCGGGTCTTGATCTCCGTCATCTTTCCTGTTGGACTGTTCGTTGACATGTTCACGGGAATGTGGGCCGTCACGTTCGTTCAGCAGTTGTTTCCCAATTCGCTGGAAGTAGGCCACGGAAAATCGGCAGCTTCGTTTCTGCAAGTCTTCATCACAACGATCGTTCAGGGCACGTTCCTGAACGGATTGCTGCTCATTTACATGCTGGTTGTGTACAGCATCTTGCGGCTGTTCAGCCAAGTGCGGATCCGGTGGGCGCGCGGCGATCGGAGACGAGTCAGCCGAAACGCTTCGCCATGAACAAGCTCACGGTTCCGTCTGGGTTGCCACCGGCAAAACCGAACCGTTCGTACAGCCTTCTAGCGCGATTGTCTTCTTTCACTTCCAGCGTGATTCCGCAGCAGCCGAGTCCTTTCGCTTCCACCTCGACTGCCTGTAGTAGTAACTCGCCAATTCCTTGTCCTCGGCGATCCCGATGCACCGCCAGATCGTGAATGTTGATGACGGGCTTCGCGCGGAACGTCGAAAAGCCGACAAAACAGATCGCGACGCCGACGACCGCTTCGCTTTCGATGGCCAGGAAGTAACGCCCATTCGCTTGTTGTTTTAACTCGGGAATCAACCGAGCCTGCACTTCGTCAGCGATCGGTTCGCCGCCCGCAACCGGTTCGCTGGCATACATGTTGAGCAGCCTGAGAATTCCCTCGTAGTGCAAGCGGTCATCCAGGTCGGCGGCGCAGATGGTAACTTCGCTGGGCATAGAGTCCTCCAGAAGGCGTGCGGGGCGATTACCTCTTAGTCACTGCCGACCGAAGGAGGTTCGTATTCAAAGTCCTTCCACTTCATCGCGAGGCGGAACGGCTCGACACGTAGAATCACTTCACCCTTCTTGAATAACCGAACCGTTCCGTTGGATTCGCTCACAGTGACAGCGATCGCATTGGTGTCTTTGCTGATCGCGGCAGCCGCCCAGTGGCGTGAGCCAAGTCCCTTGGAGAGCGTGATATTAACGTGGTCGGCGTTGACGATCTGGCACGCCTTCTCGACCGTCCCGTCGGGAGAAACAATGAAAGCTCCATCCAGCGGAGCAACTTCCTTGACGGCTTCTCGAACTCTTGCGTCGGCCAGGCTTCGTTCTTTCCGGCCGTAGCCCTTCACGGGGTCGTATCCGGCGGGGTGACTCTGGGTCAGGACCTTGCGAGTATCGCCGACGACGAACAATGTTCCGACAGGCTTGCCCTCGCGGCCTTCTCGCCCGATATCCACGGCCAAATCGACGACGCATTTGAGCGTTTCGAGCGGCACGCTCGTCTCGATCTGTCTCAGATCGCGAGCCGTTAGGCGACCAAGATGCTCATCGAGTCGAATGAAGCTGATCGAGTCAATCGTACCTGGGTCGAAGCCGCTGTAAACTGCAACGACTTCCGAGTTGGGATCCAATATCTCGTCAGCGACGCCTTCCAGTAGAGCCTGGGTGAGCTTCTCGAAGACTGGCGCATCCTGCAGTTCCAGTACGACGGTGGCCAACCCTGCTTCGGTCGCACCTTCCAGAACTTCTTCGCTGTCGGCTGCGGCCAAGATCTTCTCGCGGCCAGCACGTTTTCGCAGCTCTTCCCAATCGGTTGGCCCCTCCAGCATCACCAACAAAGCATCAGCGTCGGCCTGCTTGCTAAGCTTCACAGCCAACTCGTACATCGACGCGAATTGGTCGTTGAAACGCTGCTGCTTCATGCGAACAGGGGGTCTGATGAGAGGCGGGGGCAAAGATCCTGAATGCACTCCCATCGTAGAGCCTTTCCACGTGGAGAGCAACGGTACTAGATCGTTTCACGACCGTGGGGATGCAAGTTCAAGCAGCTCGGAGCCTGAACGGAGCATCCGTTCCGCGACCGATGGCTGATTCGGGCGTGTCGGCGTGCGACCGGCAACGTATTCTCGCCAGGCCGGAATGCTGTCTCCGTAGTGCTGGCCGGTGACCGACTTGAGCGATTGCACTGCCTGATGCTGTAAGGCCGGATCTTTGTCGTTCAGTGCGACAGCGAGTGTTTGAACGGCGCGTTGATCTTGAAACTTGGCTAACTCCGTCGTCCCAGCTAGTCGGACGTCGAGGTCGGTATCCGTTTCGACGAGGTTGGCGATTGCGGCTAGGGCTGCCGGACCGCCTTGGCGGGCCAACGCCTTGCAAGCGGCGATGCGCACGTCAGGCTCGTCGGCTGCCGCCGCGTACTCCAACGTCGGGAGTGTCTGAGAGGAAGCCAACTCGCCGATGGCGAGGACGGCTTCCGACCGCAGGATGGTGTTTGGCGACTCGTGTACGATGTTTGCCAACAATTGCACGACCCGGCTTTGCTCGTCGGGCGAAAGCGTTCCGGGATTCTGCCGGATCGCGCGAACTTCGGCCAGTTGCGCATGGAAGGTTGGCCCAAGTGCTTCGTCCTTCCGCCACTCACTGCGGTAGTACGGGTTCACAATGGCCAATTCCGCGAACGGACCATCGGCGCACCCGGCTAGAGCAATACAAAAGGCGAAGCACAGCAAGTACTTAACACGGGTGTCGTGCATGTGATTGGCGAGCTGGCTGACAAGAAATGCGTGAATACGTCGAAAAGCGACGGGAATGTAGCAAATGCGAGAACACGCCGCCAGACGGATCGTGCGAGCAGCTTGCGACCGCGCGACGGATGCGAATTCACTCAAGTTTTGCTACAAACAGCGAATACAGACTAGCTTGCCGCTCGTCTGTGTAGCTTTTCTTTCAACGGGAGTGAATTCGTGGGTGAACCGTCACGTCATGCCGATTCGCGAGGCATTGTTGAGTCGATCCTCCGCAAGATACCGGGGTTTCGCGGGTATCTAGAGAAAGAGTATCGCCGCGAAAGCGATCACTTAGCTCGCACTTGGTTGGCTGATTTAGTCAGCAAATGTAAATCGAGCCTGGATCGGTTTCAGAGAGCCCTGCTGGACGCTGGCAAAATCGATGCGTTGGACGACTGCGAGCGAGTGCGTACACGCCTCGATACGCTTGCATCGCGCATCCGAGGCGCGGTGCGAGGTTACAGTGGCTTCTTCGACTTCGTGCGCGTCGATGAAGACATGTTGGATGATGTCTATGATCTCGACATGTCGATGATTGGTCAGATCGAGTCGGTAGAAGCATCGATCGATGAACTATCGCCTGACGACGAGTCGCCGGAACAGTCGTTAGCCCGGGTGTTGGCGGAGGTTGAAGGGCTGCACCGGGAGTTTGATAAGCGAAGCGAGTTACTCGAAGGGTTGCGTCGTGCCGACTAGTACTCGACGTCGTCCGATTTTGTAAGTTGGAGTTGTACTCCGACCCGTGAAAGAGGCGGAGTACAACTCCGTCCTACTGAACGCGCGTAAACAAAATGGCGGCGGTTGTCTGCCAGAAGAGAGGAAAACGCAAGATGGCTAGGCGTTTGGAAGTTATTCAGTATTTCGATGAGTCGAACTGTTCTTTGGTATACCGAATTCCACCACAGGGATCGACTGACATCCGGATCGGTGCACAACTGATCGTGCAAGAGAACCAGGAAGCCGTCTTCTTCCGCGACGGCAAGGCGATGGATCGCTTTGGCCCTGGCCGCCATACGTTGACGACGATGAACGTGCCGTTCATCACCAGGCTCCTCACGATTCCGTGGGAGAAATCACCGTTCCAGGCGCAGGTCTATTTCGTCGGAAAGCAGACCTTTATCGATCAAAAGTGGGGAACGCGGCAGCCGATTATTGTTCGAGATAAGGACTTCGGAATGGTCCGTCTGCGGAGCTTTGGAAAGTTCTCGATTCGAGTGATCGATTCCGAAATGATGTTGAATACGATCGTCGGAACGCAAGGCAAGTTTACGACCGAGGAGGTTAGCTCGTATCTAAAAGACCTGATTGTCTCTCGGATGACGGATCTTCTGGGAACGCTTGGCATCAGCATGCTCGATTTGCCGGCGCGTTTCGATGAGATCGGTGCGGCGACGCGCGTGAAGGTTGGCGAGGAGTTTGCCAAGTACGGCCTTGAGCTGGTCGACTTCTTTATCAACTCGATCACACCGCCGGAAGAAGTGCAGAAAGCAATCGATGCTCGCAGTAGCATGGGCGCGATTGGAGACTTGCGCTCCTTCACGATGTACCAAGCCGCGAACAGCATGTCCAAGATGGCCGAACAGGGTGGTGGCGGAGTTGGCGGCAACGCGATGGGAATGGGAATGGGAGCCGGCTTCGGGATGATGATGCCGCAGATGATCCAGAACGCGATGCAGTCGATGCACCCAGCGCCCCCGGCTGGCGGCGCTCCACCGACCAGTCCACCACCTGTCAGTCCGCCTAGCGGTGGTGCAGCCGCAGCAGTCGGAGCGGCAGCGGGCGCCGTAGCAGGAAGTACAGCTGGCGGTCTCGACTTCGGTGCCCTATCCGCCGCGTCACCACCGACGGATCCGAAACAACTCGTCCGCAGTGTGCTCGACACTGTTCCGGATTGGAAAGTGGCAGAGCACGACGACCTTTGGCAGGTCACGATTCCGATCGGTTCGCTGCGCAAGCAAACGGTAACTATCGATTTCGCCGCCAAGGACGAAGAGGGCCACGCAGTGATTTCGTATTCATCGACGTGCGGTCCTGCCACGCCACAGAACGCGATGCTGTTACTTCGTTTTAATCAGCAGATGGTACACGGCGCGTTCGCCGTCCAAAGCACACCTTCCGGCGACATGGTTGTCGTCCAGGCGAATCAGCTCGCGGACACCGCCGACGTTCTCGAAATCACTCGTCTTATCGCAGCCGTCGCCTGGCAAGCCGACCGCGCCGAAGAGAAGCTGACCGGCGCGGACCAGCACTAGCTGGCACACGCACCAACGAAGAAAGACCAAGTTCACGCTCGCTGGCCATCGCGATGTCATATTAGGTAGTTTGCGGAGACCTGTGTGACGTAAGTGAGCTTGTTCCAAGCTGTATCGATGTCTCGGGTCTCCGAAAGACTCTGGCAAAACGCTTGTGTTGCGAAGAGGGACATCGATACAATATCGTACGGCGGGTTAACCATAAAGAAAACCTCTATGTTACGCCACGGATTCTTACTAGCCTGCGGTCTGTCATTACTGTTCACGGTTGATGTTAGCGCGCAGCAGATCCCTCAGGTCGTGCAGCTCCCGACGTTCAGTTTCTTCTCGGTTGCGACGACTGTCTCCGTTCCCGATAGCGGCGCTGCTTATCTGGGCGGTGTGAAACGTTCACGCACATCAAGAAGCTTGCGCGGTGTGCCGGACCTCAGTTCGTTGCCCTATGCGGGTCGCTTGTTCAGGAACGATTCCCTTGCAAGCAGCACTAGTTCCTCCGGGGCTTATGTGACTGCAAACGTGATCGACCACGGCGAACTCGACCGAATGATTCTGGAAGAAGTCGCCGCCATGCGAGGCCCTTCCCGCGAGATGACAGGGATTGAAAGAAAAGCGGCGTTTCTCTCGCAACACATCGGAAGGCGCGGCAACTTGGTCTTGGCAATGTCTCGCAAGCCACAACCTGCCGCGACAAGCAGGGCCGCTCCAATTGCCCCGGCAGCTGCCGAGCGAAAGGCTGCGGCCGAAGTGGCGGCTCATCTCGATCGCGCTCGTCGAGCGGAAGCCGCGGGCAATTTTGGTTCGGCGCGATGTAGCTATCGCGTGGTCGCGCGTCGCGGCGAGGAAGCACAAAAGCGATACGCGCTTGCTCGCCTTGCCGCCATCGACGCTGCGGACAAAGGTATCTCGCTGGCTTCTAGCGAACGCTAGGCGCTTGCCGCGGTGAGTCTTTCATTTATTAACTAGCGAAGCTCCAGAAAGCGGTGAAGATCCCACCGACAATCAGAGAACACGCAACCGATTCGATCACATGGCCAACGATGCGATTATGGAACCAGATCGCGTGTTGAACAATCGACGCGAGGAAGGTCAGCAAGCCGACGGTGGCGAAGAATCGGAAAACGTCAATCAGATCCGGAGCTGGCTCGCCTTCCGGGAACGCAATCCCGGCTAGATAGGCAAAGCAGAAACTACAGACGAGGAATAGAGAAACGTCAGGCCGAGGTTCCTTCCCATATTCACGTTGCCGAAGACGGTGATGATGCCGGCTGTACCCGCTTCTGCTTTCTTCGCGTACTCTTCGCTCTTCATCTCCTCCGCCGTGTCAAAACGGGGAACATGTAGCTGCCGTTGCCAACGTCGAGATTGCGGACCTTGTCGAGAAACTCGTCTTCCTTGTCGAGCTTTCCCCAATCTTTCTTGTGAAGCATCACCACCATCCACGAAAAGAAACTGGCAAAGAACAAAGCGACAGCCGATACGACCGTCGGCAATAGAACCTTCATCAACATCTTCGTTTCTCCGTGAGTTTGGCGGGAAGTGGCAGTTCGACCGTTCTAGCAAAGCAACAGTATTCGATGTTCCGAAGGTCGCGTCCAGTACCGGAAACATCCCGGCTGAGGCATCGACTTCGCGCATCCAGTCACGGCCACTCGCCTAAGAAAGAAGCGAACGCTGCTCAGTGATCTGGCACTCTGTAATGTGGATTGTCTTCTGCGACGTACCGACTGGCGGTTTGCTTAGTTTGGCCCGAGGTTTGCGATGGTCGTTCGGAAGGACTGCAGTAAGATCGTTTCAGACCACGGGAGTTCATCATGCTGGACAGGACGGTGACGTTTCTCTTGGCGGGTGGAGTTGGCTCGCGACTGAATCCACTGACCACCGATCGTGCCAAGCCCGCCGTACCGTTCGGCGGCCAGTATCGCATCATCGACTTTACGCTCACCAATTGCTTGCGTTCCGGGCTTCGACGCATCTTGGTGCTACCACAATACAAATCGCATTCGTTGCTCAAACATCTTCGCGACGGCTGGTCGATTTTCAATCCGTCGCTCGGTGAATACATCACGCCCGTTCCGCCGCAGATGCGAACTGGCGAGTCTTGGTACTGCGGTACCGCGGATGCGATCTACCAGAACCTTTATCTTCTGGAGCGAAGCGGAGCGGACAACGTGGTCGTTTTATCCGGCGACCACATCTATCGCATGGACTACGCGGCGATGCTCGATTTCCATGCGGAATCGTTGGCCGACGCCACGATCGCGTGTATGGAGGTGCCGATCCAAGACGCTTCCAGCTTTGGCGTGATGGCGGTTGACGAGCAGAGTCGCATCGTCGCATTTGAAGAGAAGCCCGCCGAGCCACAACCACTGCCGGACGATTCGACGAGAGCGCTGGTCTCGATGGGGATCTATGTCTTTTCTTGCGAACTGCTAATGCAGGCTCTCCGCGAGGATCACGAGGACACTGCGTCGTCGCATGACTTTGGCAAAAACGTCCTCCCGAAACTGATCGACACACATGCAGTCTATGCCTATCGTTTCGGCGGCGAGAGCGGTCGCGTGCTGGCTGATCGCTATTGGCGAGATGTCGGGACGATCGACTCCTACTATCAAGCGAATATGGACTTGCTGGCCCCCCTGCCGCCGCTGAATCTCTATCAGGCCGATTGGCAAATCCGCACAGCGGAAACGCAGTGCCCGCCGGCTAGCACGGTGCGCGGCAAGTTTGGAAACGAGCCCGAACTGATCAACTCAATCATCTCGCCAGGGGCGATCATCAGCGGTGGGTCGGTATGGAACTCGATCCTGTCACGACACGTCGTCGTCGAGGATGACGCTGTTGTCGAGAACTCCATTCTCTTCGAACACGTTTCGATCGGTCCGGGCACACGCATGAAACGCTGCATTGTCGATAAGGGTGTTCGCGTTCCAGCCGGCGAACAGATCGGTTTCGATCGTGCCGCGGACGAGAAGCGTTTCACGGTCTCGGAGGACGGAGTCGTCGTGATCCCGAAAGGCTTTCAATTCAGGGAACGTCAAACAGCAGTACCACGTGTTGCCATGGCTTGAACTCCACATTCCCGAACACGCGAGCCACCAATTCTGCAACACTCGCGACATCGACGGCCACGCGCACCGCATTTTCACGTCACGGATCGAACGAGGCCGTGCGCCACGCGCGCGGCCTTGCACACCCGCGAATTGCGATAGAGTCTTCGTAGCCCGCATATCTTTGCATGATTCCGAGTCGCACGCGCAGTTTCGGCGAAACCGACGTGAGGCGAGCAATCGAAGGAGCCGAAGCTTAACTGTAACGGAGTAATGCACGCGCAATTGCAACCGCCATTAGCTATCTCAAATCCGGAAAGACTCGAATGCACCTTTCGAAGCGATTAGCAATACTCTTCACCATCGTAATCCTTGCTGGTGGCCTTGGTCGCGCCGAAGAGCCGGCGCGATCCAATGCGAACGACGAGACTTCCAAGCCGCAGGCACCAACAGCCCGCACGAATGACGGGCCAACCGCTGAAATGCTGCACGATGCCAGCGTCATGACGCATGTCTTTGATGCGGCGTCCGAGAGCGGAAAGAACTGCGGATGCGGTGCATCGAAAGGGAAAGGCGGGAAGGCCGGGTGTGACTGTGCGAAGAGAGCCGCGGGGGCTCACAAGGCGGTCTTCTATGCCAATGACTTCAGCTATTTGTGTGACGGATGTGAGAGTTACTTTGGTGACTCACTGAAGCGGATTCCAGTTGGTGACTGCTGGACGTTGGACGTCGGCGGCCAATACCGCATGAGGTTTCACAGCGAACAAAACTTCAACAACGTCCCAGGCGGAGTTGTGACAAACAGCCTCGGCTTAACTGGCGATGATGACAACTTCCTCTTGCACCGTACGCGGCTGTATGTGAACGCGGAATACGGCAGCCACTTCCGATTCTACGGCGAGATGCTAGATGCACTCAACGAGCTCGGTTCGGGTGGGCCTCGACCGATCGAAGAGAATCGGACAGAGATGCAGAACCTGTTTGGCGAGGTGAAAGGCATTGACGTTGGCCCTGGCACGCTCGGCGCGCGAGTCGGCCGTCAAGAGATTGTTCTCGGGTCGCGGCGTCTGGTTTCTGCGCTGGATTGGGGGAGCACGCGTCGTACGTTTGACGGTGCACGTTTGATGTACAAGGGAGACTCATGGGACGTGGATGGCATTTGGCTGCGTCCGATGAAGCGGAATGCAGCTCACGCTCGCAAGCTGGATGCACCGAACTTGGACCGGCAAATGTACGGCATGTACGCGAATTACAAGGGCCTGTGCCGCGACCATCTGGAAGCTTATTGGCTCGCCCTCGATTACGAAGACGTTGGAGCTTCCGGGTTCCGCTACGACACGGTTGGAGCCAGATACTGGGGCGGGAAAGATGACTGGCTCTACGAGTTGGAGGGCGGTGTCCAGTTCGGGACGAACGCCGACAACACGGATCATTCAGCCGGATTTGTGGCGGCTGGTCTCGGTCGCAAGTTTTCTTCGGCGAAGTTCAAGCCGACTGTCTGGTTCTGGTACGACTGGGCGTCGGGAGATGACACGGTCGGCAACGGCTTCCATCACTACGAGCCACTAGCGCACATGTACAACGGCTTCATGGACCTCTTCGGCCGTCGTAACTTGCAAGACATCAACATACAAGCGACCGCCGCGTTGAGCGAGAAGTTAAAGCTGCTTGTCTGGTACCATTACTTCAGCTTGGCGAACGGAAACGATGTGCCTTACAACGTGTCGATGACGCCGTTTGCAGGAGGCCTCCTTCCGACGGGCAGTCAAGATCTCGGCCACGAGATCGACTTCGTGTTGACGCGAACGCTCACCCCTCGGTCAAGCATTCTCTTCGGCTATTCGCACTTCTTCGCCGGCAACTACTTCGCCACGACGGCTGGTGTTCCGTTCAACGGAGATGCGGATTTCGGATACGTGCAGTGGCATCTGAACTTCTAAGTCAAGCTACCCTTTCACAACGCCGATCGGTCGCATGCGAGCAACCTTTGTCGCTAGGTTGGCGTTGTGGACGACATCAACGACAAGGTTCACGTCCTTGTAGGCATCTGGTTGCTCTTCGGCAAGCCCGCGCCAACTTCGTGCACGCGCGATGACACCCTTCTGTTCTAGTTCTTTATCGATGCGGCGGCCTTTCGCATGTTTCACCGCCTTGGTGCGGCTCATGCTTCGTCCGGCACCGTGACAGGCTGTGCCGAACGTCTGCTCCATGCTGCCGCTTTGGCCGACGAGCACCCAGCTCGCGCGTCCCATATCGCCTGGGATGAGCACCGGCTGGCCGATGCGGCGGTACATCGAAGGCACTTCTTCGTGATCGGGTGGAAATGCGCGGGTCGCTCCCTTGCGATGAACCCATACGCGGCGACTCTTGCCACCGGTGGTGTGTCGCTCGAACTTGGCGATGTTGTGGGCAACGTCGTAGATCAGATTCATCTGCAGTTGCTGCCACGATCGCCCAAAGACGGATGCGAATGACTCGCGAGCTTGATGCATAAGTAGCTGGCGGTTGCACCAAGCGTAGTTCGCCGCGGCGCACATCGCTCCGATGTACTGCTGCCCCTCGTCGCTATCAATCGGGGCACAGGCAAGCTGTCGATCCGGAAGCTCGATGCCATGTTTCTGTGGAGCGTCGCGCAGTTGCTTGAGCGCATCATCGCACACCTGATAACCGAGGCCGCGAGATCCCGAGTGGATCATCACACAGACCATATCTTTTTCGAGCCCCATCGCCCGCGCCGCTTCTTCGTGAAAGATCGCCTCCACAACTTGGACTTCGAGGAAATGATTGCCCGATCCAAGTGTTCCGCATTGTCCGGCGCCGCGTTCCAGGGCACGGTCGCTCAGGTTGTCCGGCTCGGCACCGTCAAGACAGCCTCGCGCTTCGGTGTGATCGAGATCGCCGTCAGTCGCCAGCTCGCGTTCGCGCAGATACGCCGGTCCCTCGCCCAGCACGCGACGCAACTCCTTGCGGTTGAACTTGTACTTACCTCCTCGGCCCACGCCCGCCGGAGTGTTTCGGAACAGCTCGTCAACCAATGCGTGAAGATGCGGCTTCACTTCTTGATAGGATAGATTGGACCGAACCAAGCGAACGCCACAGTTAATGTCGTAACCAACTCCTCCCGGCGAGATCACACCGCCTTCTTCGGGATCCGTCGCGCAGACGCCGCCGATACAGAACCCGTATCCCCAATGAATGTCGGGCATCGCCAAGCTGGCATGCTGAATGCCCGGCAGGAACGCCACGTTGGCTACCTGCTCCGGAGCTTGATCGTTGCGAATCTGTTCGATCAACCGCTCGTCGGCGTAGATCAGGCCGTCAACGCGCATTCCTTGCTTGTAGCTTTTTGGGATCCGCCAGCAGCAGTCGTTGACTCGCTCGAGCGGCCCGTTGAAATTCCCCTTGGCCATTACTTCACCGTTCAGATATCCACGATCAGTTCCGCCAGCCACGAGCCATCAACCTGCTCGACTCGCAGGCCGTGATAGGTAATCGCTTTGACTTCATGTTCCATTTGATGTCGCGTCAGATTCATGATTTCACCGTGAGCTGACGCCTGCAACTTGCCGTATTGAATTGACACGTCAAAGCCCGCCAGCAGCAGCTTCTCGCTCTCGAACGTGTAGAGCAGTTCGTTGAGCCAATCGAACAGCAGGTAGTCGTCTTCGTCGCCTCGGATCTCATACGTTCTCTCTACGACCGACTCAACGTCATCAAGGTTCATGACCATCATCGAAAAAAGCCCGCGCGCGGCTTCGGCAAACAACTCCTCTCGCGACGACGCTGTCACTCTCAAGCCAAGATCGGCCGTATGCTCAAAGGTCTCAAACATCGTGCAGATTGTTCGCACCGCCGCGTCATTCGTCAAGCGACAACAGCAACCAACCGAGAGTGATCTACTTGTAGGATGGACGCCCTCGTCCGTCCTCGTGCTCTTCGACGGACGAGGGCGTCCATCCTAGGGCCTCTCGACAATCGCCAACCAATCACTCCAAGCCCAATCCCCCCTTCCCCTGAAGCTCTAAGCAGGTACGTTGTCCACCATGGACGCAGCAACTGTCAACGTCGGACTCCGGCTGACCGAGACGGCTCGTCTCAATCCCGAAGGCATTGGCGTTGTTGAACCGTTGGGCCATGATGCCGGCGGAAAGCGGATTTACAGACAGCTTTCGTTTGCGGAACTCGATGAGGACACCAACCGGATTGCGGCTGGCTTGAGAACAATGTGCGTAAAGCCTGGAACACGGCTCGCGCTCGTGGTGCGACCGGGTATTGATTTCATCTCGCTCGTGTTCGGGCTGTTCAAGGCTGGTGTCGTTACGATCTTGATCGACCCAGGCATGGGCCGGAGCAACCTGATCAGATGCCTCGAGGAAGCCGAGCCAGAGGGCTTCGTCGCCATTCCGCTGGCGCATGCCGTTCGCAAGCTGCTGCCACATCGCTTTCGGAAGGCTCGATTTAACGTCACCGTTGGCCGACGCTGGTTCTGGGGCGGGCCGACGTTGCGGCAATTGAGGCAGACTTCGCTGGACGGGTTTCAGCCAGCGAAGACTTACGCCGGCGATCCGGCAGCGATTATCTTCACGACCGGCAGCACAGGGCCTCCGAAGGGCGTGCTCTATCGACACGGCAACTTCAACCGGCAAGTCGATGAGATCCGCGACTTCTACGACATCCAACCGGGAGAAATTGACGTGCCGGGCTTTCCACTGTTCGCGCTGTTCAATGCAGCCATGGGAGTCACAACCGTAGTTCCCGACATGGACTTCACCCGTCCTGCCGATGTCGATCCCAAGGACATCGTCGAAGCCGTCCACGATTGGAATGCGACACAAGCGTTCGGGTCGCCGGCACTTTGGAACACCGTCAGTCGCTACTGCGAAGACACCGGCACGAAGCTGCCGACTCTGCGGCGAGCCCTCTCGGCTGGCGCGCCGGTACCGCCTCACGTTCTTCAGCGCATGAAAGACGTAATTCATCCATACGGCGACCTGCACACGCCGTATGGTGCAACGGAGTCGCTCCCCATCGCTTCGATCGCCGCCAGTACCGTGCTTCGCGAGACTGCCAAGCTCAGTCGCGAAGGCAAAGGCACCTGCGTCGGCAGCCGCTTTCCGGGGATGCAATGGAAAATAGCTAGAATCTCCGACGAACCGATCGAGCACATCAACGACATCGAACAGTTGCCTGCGGGCGAAATCGGCGAGCTTCTCGTTTGCGGCGAAGTTGTCACGCGGGAATATGTCACACGGACCGATACCAACGCCTTGCACAAGGTCCGCGACGGTGAGAAGGTTTGGCATCGCATGGGCGACGTGGGCTATCTCGACGAGCAAGACCGTTTTTGGTTCTGCGGTCGCAAAGCGCATCGCGTCGAGACGGCATCAGGCACGATGTTTACGATCCCCTGTGAAGCGATCATTAATAACCACGAGAAGATCTATCGATCTGCACTTGTCGGTCTCGGACCGAAAGGCCAGCAAAGGCCTGTGATCATCGCCGAGACGTGGCCCGAGCATCGGCCGGCTGACGAAGCAGAGTCGCAGCGGCTAATCAGCGAGTTGCTTGAACTTGCAAGATCGAGTCCGTTAACTCAGCAAGTCGAGACGATCCTGCTGCATCCCTCGCTCCCCGTCGATATTCGCCACAATGCCAAGATCTTCCGCGAGCAACTCGCGGTTTGGGCAGCCAAGCTGCCTATTGTTGCAAGTACCTAAGTACCAAGCCGCGGGCTTGCGATACGTGCGCTGTGTTGCGTCCTGGCCCGCGTTGACGAATAATTGGGTTCGTGCTTTTTTCCCATGCATTAGCTCTCGGGGGCCTGGATGGCGAGTAAGTCCTCTCAGATTGACTCCATCGTGGATGTCGTTACACCCGAAAACATTGCGTTTCATTACCAGGCCGCAGGGCCGTTTCGGCGTTTTCCAGCTTTTGTGTTGGACTTGCTGATCCGAGTGGGTGTGTTTGCCGCGTTGGCGATTGTTTTGGCAATCTTCGGCGTCACCGTCGGTGTTACCGGCATCGCCTTAGCGGGAACTCTGATCTTCTGGTTCTTGTCCGCCTGGTTTTATGGAGGCGCCTTCGAGACGTGGATGAACGGGCAAACGCCAGGAAAATGGGTCATGGGTTTACGAGTTCTGAGCGTTGACGGGCAACCGATCAACGGCATTCAAGCGGTCCTGCGCAACATCTTGCGAACCCTCGACCTCATGCCAATCGGCAACTGTATGGTGGGGCTCGTATCAATGACGATTAACGGCAGCTTTCAACGATTGGGCGATATCGTCTGCGGAACGATGGTCGTCGTCGAGGAACGTAAATGGCTAACCGGCGTTGCGAAACTTGAAGATCCACGTGTGGCTCAACTAGCTGGATACTTGCCGGCGGACTTTGTCGTTAGTCGGACCTTGGCGAGAACATTGTCAGCCTACATCGATCGGCGTCGCTTTTTCTCTTTGGCTCGTCGACGCGAAGTAGCTCGTCATTTGGCCGAGCCATTGCTCTCGCGTTTCGGTTTCCCGCGAGATACGAGCTATGATCTCCTTCTGTGTGCGCTATATCACCGCACATTCGTCGCGCATCTTGGTGAAGAAGCCAGCGTTTCGACCGCCGCGGGTGAATCGCCGTTCTCCGATTCGCAGGAGCTCCCGCCGCTGGCAATCGATGTAACCAAGGCAGCCACACCGGCAGACAACGCCATCCAAACTCCAACCTCTACCTAGCAGGCAGAGCGTGAATCATGAAGGTTGCAGAACTGCTGGAACAGCGACGCAAGAACTGGCAGGAGTTGGAAACTCTATGCGAGCGACTTCGCAGCCGAGTTTCGATGCGTTTCCTGTTGAAGCTGGACGGGCAGCGACGAAAGAATCTCAACTCCAACGCTGCGGTCATGAGTCGCTTCGCCGCCCTCTACCGAGCCGCTTGTGCTGACCTGGCGCTGGCGGATGCATATCAGTTGCCGCCCAACACGGTGCAGTATCTTCATCGCCTGGTCGGCCGCGCCCACAACCAACTCTATCGCAGCCGCGACTTCAACTATTCGGCATGGGGCGAGATGCTGTTAATTGACGCTCCACGAAGAGTCTTCAACGACCGTTGCGTCCAAGCTTGCTTTGTTATGTTCTGGGGGATCTTCATTCTTTCCTCGTTCATTGCGTACTCGAAGGACCTGTGGCCCGCGTATGCCGACGACATGCTCGGCGGAGCGATGATCGAACAACTTGAAACCAGTTTCGCCGATCCGGTTGCTGGTCGAAATCCGAACGCCAATTTCCAGATGGCGGGTTTCTATATTCAGCACAACACTAGTATCGGGTTGAAGTGCTTTGCCGGAGGCGTCGTCGTTATCCCAGGTCTGTTCTATACAATCTTCAATGCCGCATTTCTCGGTGCTTCCTTCGGCTACATGGCTAGGCCGGATGTGCTCGCCGGTGAGAACTTCTTTCACTTCGTCACGGCTCACGGGCCGTTCGAGCTAACCGCCATTGTGCTCTCGGCAGGAGCCGGTTTGCGGATCGGATTCTCGTGGATTTCAACAGGCGGTCTGACGCGAGGAGCTTCGTTGCGAAAGAACGCTCGCGAAGCGATGCCGATCATGGGAGCCGCCATTGTGTTATTCTTCCTGGCCGCGCTGATTGAGGGCTTCCTCTCGCCCTCGGCGGCCCCGTATTGGCTCAAAGCGGTCATCGCAATGCTATCGAGCGGCGCGCTGATGTTTTATTTCGTCGTCCTCGGCTTCCCGCGCCGCGGCGACATTTTCTGATTCCTAATCCCCTAACTGAGCAGCGCCACTTCGAGACAAGGCTAGCATACTTAACTGTTTACGAATCGGTCGTTTAACCGCAAGCCGGAGGCGTGCGTTTGACACGAGGAAGCGCACGCCTCCGGCTTGCGGTTAAACGATGTATTCGCATGAGATCATTACATGCTATCACGCATCAAAGTGGCACTGTCCAACTAATCACTAATCCCTTCCCCCCATGCAACTCGACAACACACGCATTGCGATTCGCGAGCGGAACCTGCTTGATACGCTGGATCTGGCGCTGCACGTGATTCGCCATTATCCGCGCGAGTTGTTGGTGACATTCTTGGTGGCTGCGGTGCCGCTGGCGATTCTGAACGATTATCTGCTCGGCTGGATTCTGGATGTCGAGTACCGAGAGGCGTTCTTCTATCTGGAAGAGTATGGTGCCGTATGGCGCTTCTGGTGGTCGATGACGCTGCTGGTCTTCATCGAAGCCCCTCTCGCTTCGATCTTCATAACCGCATTCTTGGGACAAGCAGTCTTCGTCGATCGACCGTCTTTGCGGCAGGTTTTCGGCGTTGTTGGCAAGATTCGGAAGGCCTTCCCGAATGTCCGAAAGATCTGGCAGGTCTTTGGCGATGTTCGCCGGACGCTGGGGCGACTGGTGTGGTGTCAGTTGCTCGTCCGAGGAATTCTGCCGTTCTGGTTGCTAGTCTTCGCCATCGATCGCTACGATGACTTCAATCTGGGAATCGAGATCTTCGGGATTGGCGGCCTCGCTCTCTACGCATTCCTCATGCGTGCAGTCCGGCCGTTCATCAACGAGATTGTGTTGCTGGAGCGGAATCCGCTGAGGGCGAAAGACCCAACGGCAATCACCATCGGCCGTCGCTCTTCGCAATTACACGGGCCAAGCAGCGGTGACCTGTTCGCCAAATGGATGGCAACCGCGGTCATGGGAACGCTGCTAACCGTGGGGGTTGCGGCGACGTTTGTGTTTTTGTCGGGAACGCTATTCAACGATTGGCAGCCCGGCCCGGCGATGATCCGTTTTATGTATCCAGCCTCGATGTGGATTGTTATTTTGTACCTGAGCGTTGTTCGGTTTCTCAGCTATCTTGATCTGCGCATCCGTCACGAAGGCTGGGAAGTCGAGTTGCGTTTGCGGGCCGAAGCGTCAAGGCAGTTGGGAAAGTTGGGATTAGGAATTAGGGAGTAGGAGTTGGGAATGGGAACCTGCAAGAGCGTCGTTTCTCTGAGTGTGGTGCTTGCCGCATTGATGAGATTCGCCGTGTCCGCGAACGCGGAGCCACTCGCGGAAGATCAAGCCGTCGAAGCCGGTGCGGAGGCGCTGCAAGGACCGATTTCTTTCCCGTGGTACGATGCCGAATCGGATGGCATCCGCCGCATCGACGTCAAACCTCCCGCTGACTTGAAGAACCGGCAATCGGAATGGCTCCTCAAAGCGAAACAGAAGAAAAAGAAGAAAGCCAACAACGCGGCCTTGAGCGAAGCGTTTTGGATGTTCATGCGCATCCTCGGTTGGACGGCGGTTGCGATTGCCTTCGTCGCCGTTGGGTATCTCCTCGTCCGCGCGTTCTTGATGGCAGAGACAGAGAACGCTGGTCCCGCGGCGGCGAGGAAAGAAGAGGCAGACCCGCGCGGCGACGTCGATCGGGTCGAAAGCCTTCCGTTTCAGTTGCAGCAACCTCTGCATGATTTGCTCTCGGAAGCTCGGCGGCATTACGAAGCTGGCAACTTTGCCGAAGCGATCGTCTATCTCTACAGCTATCAACTCGTCGAACTGGATAAGCATCAACTGATCCGATTGACCAAGGGCAAGACCAACCGTCAATACTTGCGCGAAGTGCGTCGCCGCGGCGATCTGTCTGGGCTGCTACGGCGTTCGATGCTCATGTTCGAAGACGTGTTCTTCGGCAATCACGCCATTGAGCGGAGTCGCTTCGAATCTGTTTGGCAGGAACTCGACACGTTCCATCACGGTTTGGAGCAGGCAATCGCATGAAGGTACGCACGAGCGCTGAGTCGTTTAACCGCAAGCCGGAGGCGTGCGCTCTGTCACGCGCCGGAGCGCACGCCCCCGGCTTGCGGCTAAACGAGTATTGGCCGACCGCGGTGCTGTTGTTGCTCTTGAGTTCGATCGGTTGCGGGTCGTCAGACGTCGGAACTACGTACGGTCAACGGCGTGGTGCGGCAGGTGGACCGAGCGTAAACGGAACGGCTGTTTTCGCGGGGATGTTTGAAGAAGCTGGACATCGTCTCATCACGTGGCGACGGCTGTCGCCCAAGCTCGAGCAGTGCAACACAATCGTCTGGTTTCCCGATGACTTTCAGCCGCCATCGCCGGAGCAGCGAGACTTCCTTGAGTGGTGGTTGTACGAAGAGTCAGGCAGAACTCTGATCTACGTCGGCCGTGATTACGATGCGGAAAGCGACTATTGGCGGCAGGTTCAGGCAGTCGCGTCTCCCGACCAAGTGATGGAAGTGACTCGCCGTCTGGCGACCGCACAGGCTAGACACGATGCAGCTCGGGCGAGCATGCCGGCCGCTGAGCCTGCCGATTGGTTCACGATTTGGCGAGACGAACCTCATCGCAAAGTCGAATCGATCGAAGGCCCGTGGAGCGAGGACATCGACATTTCCAAAGCGGATCTCAAACTGAATGCGCGACTGGAAGTGCTCACCGACGAAGAGAACGACGCCTGGTTTACGCGAGACGACAACCTATGGGAAGATCCCGCGGAATACACTCCGCTGCTGGCTTCCGAAGGCGAGGCGATTATCACGCGCGTCACGGTCGATGAGTGGGCTGACAGCAAGATCATTGTTGTTAGCAACGGGTCGTGTCTCCTTAACCTTCCGCTCATCAACCACGAACATCGAAAACTTGCAGGCAAGCTGATCTCCGAGTGCGGTCCCGGTCGTGTCGCCTTCTTGGAGAGCAGCTTTGGTGGGCCGATCGTCTATGACGAAGAACCTGGCACTCAGATTCCAACGGGCTTCGCGGCGTTTACCGTTTGGCCGTTGGGCTTCATCTTGATTCACTTTGCGATTTTCGGCATCTTGCTTTGTGTCGCGTTTTTCCCGATCTTTGGGCGCCCGCGAGGCGAAGCGAGCAGTGCCGGCCTTGAGTCTTCTTCCGCGATCGCGCCGGGAGCCGAGGCAGCGGCTTCGAATTCTCGTTCCGTCGTGCGAGCGAATTTCGGTAAACATGTGACCGCCCTTGGCGAATTGTTAGAGACGACGGAAGATCGCCAATACGCTCACGAACGTGTAGTCTATTACCATGAACACGTAAAACGCGACTCTGGGGCAAGCCATCGCAACAAGTAATCGATTGATAAACGGACATCCGAGGAAATAGATGAGTACGACACCTTTCGGTACGGCAGCGATTGAGTTTGGTTGCTCAACGTGCGGCCGCATGTTGCAAGTTCCACCTGCCGCGGCCGGGAAACAAGCCAAGTGTCCGCAGTGCGCCACCGTTCAGGTTGTCCCCGAGACACCTGCCGCGGACATCAACCCCGTAGCCGATCAAGCGGCAACGACAGGGTCCCCGATCGACTCGTACGGACAATCCACGTCCTCACTGTCACTGATCGAAACGACACCAGCACTAGACGCGACTCCACCTGTAAGCCGATCGGAAACTCCGGCCGAGCCAGCCGCGGCCGCTCCCGACGCTTCCCCTTTCCCTGTGAAGGCACCCGAAACACCATCGCAGCCGACGGGCATGTCACTGTGCGATTCGCTTACCAACGAACACGAAGGCCGTGATACCGCAACGCGCCAACTCTTCGAGAAGGTGACCGACGAGATCAGCAAGGTCTACGTCGGACAAGACGAACTCGTCTTGGGATCGCTCGTAGCACTCTTCTCCAGCGGACACGTGCTGATCGAGAGCGTTCCCGGACTGGGAAAGACGTTATTCGTGAGAACGCTCGGTAAGGTTCTTGGTTGCCGCTTTGGACGCATTCAGTTCACCGCCGACTTGATGCCGTCGGACATCACGGGTGCGCCGATCTTCGACATGAAGATGCAAGAGTTTCGCTTTCGCCCAGGCCCTGTGTTCACCCAGTTTCTGTTAGCCGACGAAATCAATCGTTCGCCGGCGAAGACGCATGCAGCGCTGCTGGAGATCATGCAGGAGTATCGCGTCACGATCGATGGTGAGAGCCATACGCTGGAACGTCCCTTCCTCGTCCTGGCGACACAGAACTCGATCGAGTCCGAGGGAACGTACAACCTTCCCGAAGCACAACTCGATCGCTTCATGTTCAAGCTACATGCCGACTACCCGCAAGAGGGCGAAGAGGCGGAGATCCTCAAGCTGCACAGCCAGCAAGTCGATATCAACGCGCGGCTGGAGAACGAACTCGAAACAGTGACTTCAGCTGAGGAGATCATGCGCATTACGAAGGAGAACAGCGAGGTGCGTATCGACGAGAAGCTGATCGACTATATCAACAAGGTCGTACGGCTCACTCGTAAGTGGCCTCAGTTCCACATGGGGGCCTCGCCTCGAGCCGGACTGGCATTGATGCAGGGTGCGCGGACGTTGGCTGCATTCAACGGAAGAGACTACGCCGTACCGGATGACGTCGTACAGATCGTCCTGCCGTCGCTGAGGCATCGTGTCATCTTGACAGCGGAAGCCGAAGTCGAAGGCCATCAAGTCGATGAGTTGCTGACTGAGTTGGTCCGCTCGGTCGAAGTCCCGCGTCTGTAACACGATCTGAAAAGCAACGTGCCTGATCTACTTGAGAACATCAACGAAGGGGCTCAACTCCTGCGGACGTTACCGTGGGTGTTGTTGCTGCTGGTCTTCCTGCCGCTGGCGATGTTGGCGTCGTGGCGCAAGACGTATCCTCATGTCCCCCTTGTTTTGCTGTTGGCGGGGCCTTGCTTGCTCACTTTTCTGCTGCTCGTTTGGGGCGATCTGTTCTTAGTCGTTCTCCTGGCAGATGCTGTCGTCGCCCTGATCGCGATCGCAGATTTGTTGACGGTGCCGGCCGAGCGCACGTTCTCCGTCGAACGAACGGCGATGAGGGTGGCGTCGATCAACATGCCCCATCGGGTCGAATTGTTGATCAACAACCATTCCAATCGACAGTTCTTCGTACAGGTAAGAGACGACATACCGAACGAGTTCGTTGTCGCACCCGACGAATTCTCCATCAACATCACGCCTCGTAGCCAAGCCTCGATGCATTATGAGTTCCGAGCCCAGCGTCGGGGTGCCTTTACGCTGAGCAAGGTCTTCCTGAGAACGCGCAGCCTTCTCGGTTTGTGGCGGAGGTATCTGACATACGAAGCCAACACCATCATTCATGTCTATCCTGACATGAAGCAGTTGTCCGAGTACGCGATCCTCGCCCGTACGAACCGCCTCAGCCTGATGGGCGTACGGCGTACACGGCGTATCGGGACCGACAACGAGTTTGAGCGGCTGCGCGATTACACGCTGGACGATAACTACAAACACATCGATTGGCGAACCACAGCCCGCCGCAGCAAGCTAACCGTCAAAGATTTCCAAACGAATCAAAGCCAACGCATTATCTTCTTGATGGACTGTGGCCGCATGATGACGAATGAATCGTCTGGTCTCAGCTTGCTCGATCATTCGTTCAACGCCATGCTCATGCTCAGCTTTGTGGCTCTCAGGCAAGGCGACTCCGTTGGCATGGTCGCGTTTTCGGATCAGATCCATAACTTCGTGCCACCGCGAAGTGGTATGGCGCAAATGAGTCGCTTGCTGCACGCCGGCTTCGATCGTTTCCCGCAACTTGTCGAATCGCGTTACGACGAGGCCTTTGTTTACCTTGATTCGCATTGCAAAAAACGATCGCTGGTGGTATTGATCACGAATCTGATCGACGAAGTGAACTCGCATCAGATCCATCGTTATCTCACCAACCTCGTTGGCCGACATCTGCCGCTCGGTGTGCTACTCCGAGATCGCCATCTGTTCGATGCGATTGACAGTATCAACCCTCAGCTCCCGATCCCGGATCAGAAACTCTTTCGCGGTGCCGCTGCCGCGGAGATCCTCACGTGGCGACATCAAGTCTTGACCGATATGGAACACCGCGGTGTCCTCTCGCTTGACGTCTTCCCCGAAGAGATGACCGCCCCGCTGGTAAACCAGTATCTAAACATCAAGGCGCGGCATCTGTTGTAGCCGTAAGTCACTCAAACTGAAATGGGAGTCGTGAAAATGGGACTGGCTCCAAAGCAGCGCGATCGACTTACCACCAGAAAACAAGTGGTTCGCTGCCTTGGTGC